>SLSM01000248.1 GCA_007130445.1 Trueperaceae bacterium
AGACGGAGAGGAGCTCGGTCGAGCCGAGCGGGCCGCCCTGCGTCATGATCCAGACGACCTCGAACGTTCGGAACGCGAAGATGTAGCGGAACATGAGCGCGACCAGGATCGCCGGCATGATCTGCGGCAGCGTGATGAAGCGGAAGAGTTGCCATGGGCGGGCACCGTCGATCTTGGCCGCCTCGTAGAGTTCCTGCGACACACCCATCACCGCGGCGTAGAGGATCAGGAAGGTGAAGGGCGTGTTCAGCCACACCTCGAGCAGCGCGACGGTCATGAAGGCGTGCCAGGGGATGACGGTCCACAGGATCTTGTCGAGCCCCACCAGGCCGAGCAGGTAGTTGATGAAGCCGGTGTCGGGCTCGAGGATGAACTTCCACATGAGCACCGCGATCACGGCGCTCACGGCGTACGGCGAGATGATGATCGAGATCCAGAGCTTCTGTAAACGGAACTGCGAGGCGAGCACGACGGCCATGCCGAGCCCGATCGCGATCTCGAGATAGACGACCACGTTGACGAAGATGACCGTGTTGCGTAGCGCGCCGATGAAGCGATGGTCGTCGAAGATGTAGCGAAAGTTCTCGAGCCCCACCCAGACGGTGTCGAGCCCGAACGACGAGCGGAAGAACGCGAGGTACGCCGCGCCGAGCGATGGCAGCACCAGCACGACGATGAGCAGCAGCTGCACGGGCGTGATGAGCGCGTAGGGGATCAGGCTTTGGAGCCGCCGCCTGCGAGCGTCGGATCGTGTCTTGGGGGTGGGGGTCGTGACCGCCACGGACGGCGCTCCTCCTTGGTCGGGGACAGGGTCGGGACCGGCGATCGAAGGGCGGTGCGCCGAAGCGCACCGCCCGAGCGCTCAGGTCAGGCGCGCAGCAGCGCCTCGAGGCGACGCGCGAGGTCGTCCATCGCGCGCTGGGGGTCCTGGGCGCCGAGGATCGAGGCCTGGATGGCCTCGGTGATCACGTCGGCGGCCTCGGCGGAGCGGTCGAACGCGGGGAGCGGAACGCGCGCCACCGCGAGGGCCTTCTTCTCGGCCTCCGCGTAGGGGAGATCTGCGTTGAACAACGGCTCGTCGTAGGTGGACGCGCGCGTGGGGCCGTTGCCGTTGAGCGCCATCGCCAGGTGCGCTTCACGCGTCGAGAGGGCCTCGATGAAGCTCCAGGAGAGGTCCTTCTGCTGGGAGGGACGCGGGATCACCATCGACCAGTACTCGGTCTTGATGGGTGCCACCTCGAACTCGCTGGCGATCTCCTCGGACGGTGGGAGCGCCATCGTCTGGATCTCGCCCGGGAACTGCGAGGCGTCGGCGTCGTTGTAGATGCGGTTGCGGCCCATGCCACCGACGCACATGGCGGCGCGGCCCGTCTGCATCCACGTGTCGAGATCGGTGTTCGCGATGGAGATCAGCGCCTGCGGCAAGACGTTCTCGGCGAACATGTCGCGCAGCATCGTGAGCGCCTTGATCATCGGTGGCTCGTTGCACACGACCTCGTACTCGGTGGTGATGAAGTCGCCGTTCCAGGCGCGCGCGATGTCGGTGGTGTTGGCGTGCATCTGGCCCGACCCTGGGATCACGAAGCCGTAGACGGGCTGACCGTCGGAGCGCGTGAAGGTGAGCTCGCGGGCGATCTCGGCCATCTCCTCGATCGTCTGGGGCGGGCCGCTGATGCCGCGCTCGTCGAAGTAGCGCTGGTTCCAGTGCAGACCGGACGTGGAGTGACGCACGGGGATGCCGTAGAGCTGGCCGTCGAACGTGAGGCTCTGGCGCATGCCGGGGAAGAAGTCCTCGAGATCGTCGATGCCACCCATGGCGAGGTAGTCATCCAAGGGATCGAAGAGCTGGGTAATACGAGGGAACAGGTGGGTGTTGAGGATGTAGCCGACGTCCAGGTTGGTCCGGTTGAGCGTCGCCTCACGGAAGAGCGTCTCATGGACCTGGGGGATACCGGCACTGCGCCACTCGATGGTGCCGACGCCCGCCTCGGCCATCCACGGCGCGACGATGTCGCCACCGTCACCCGTTCGCGCGACCCTCTCGTGCACGGCGTGCGAGACGATCTGGAACGAACCGCCGTCTTGTGCGAAGGAGCGGGATGTGAACTGACCAGTGGCGGCGAGCGCGGTGGCAGCGCCGGTGAGCTTGAGGAAGTCGCGTCGGGTGAGGATCCTAGGTCGTCTGGTCATCGGTGCTTCCTTTCGGGTGGGTGCCCCCGATGGGGCGTTCCGGCGTGGCGTCGGGCTACGGTCGGGTGGTCGTGATGAGGTCCTCCCTCCGGTGGTGCGTGGGCCCACGTCATGGCACGGCGATCGGTGCGGCCAGCGCGCGACGGTAGCCGAGGCGTGATGAGATGCGGTCAGCCGCATCGAGCAGGAGTCCGGCGTACGTGCTCTCGCGTGTGTCGAGCGCGATGGCGTCTTTGGGGCCGGAGAGACTCATCGCCGCGGCCACCGCTCCGCCACGGCCGAGGATCGGCACGGCGATGCAGCCGCGCCCGAGTGCGAGCTCTTCGAGCTCGGTGGCGTAACCCCGGCGGCGCGTCTCGCCGATGACGGCGAGGAGCGTGTCGAGGTCGGTGATGGTCGAGACCGTGTACGCCTCGAGTGGCTGCTTCGCGTACGCGGCACGGACGGCGGAGTCGTCCATGCCGGCCAACATCACCTTGCCGAGCGCGGTCGCGTGGAGCGGGACGTGTCGGCCGATGAGCGTGTTGCCGCGCTTCATCTTCGGGCCGTCGAGGTGCATGAGGTACATGACGCTCCAGCCGTTGCGCACGCCGAGGTTGACGCCCAAGAGCGTCTCGGCCATGAGCGCGTGGAGCTCGGAGTAGGCCTGACGGAACTCGTCGTACTCGTTGATCGCGGCGCCGGCGAGGGACACGATCGTGGGGCCGAGGCGGTAGACGGCGGTGTCGTCGTCGTAGCGCAGGAAACCGTGCTCCACCATGCTTGCCAGGGAGCGGGAGAGCGCGCTGGGCGAGACGTCGAGCGCGCGCGCCAGCTCGACCTGTCGCCATGCGGGACGGTCCTCCTGGAACTTCGTGAGGATGGCGTGGAGCTTGGACGCCATCTGCATGGTGACTCCCCCAGCCCGGCACGACGTGCTCGGTGCTTCCGATTCTTGACGCGAACGTGCGGCCACACTACACGACGCTTGCATGAAACGCAAGCGACGTGCACAATATGGCATCGCGAGCGGATTCTTACGGCAGAGAGGCGGCCACACGAGCGTGCACTTCGACCTGATCGTGAAGGGCGGCACGGTGCTCGACCCGGAGTCGGGCGTTCGGACACGAGCGGACGTAGGCGTGGTGGACGGCGTGGTCCGGGCGATCGACCCCGACCTCCCGAGCGCGGACACCCCCGAGTTGATCGATGCACGGGGCTCGCTCGTGCTCCCTGGCCTCGTCGATGGCCACACGCACGTGTACTGGGGTGGTACGCCCCTCGGCGTCGACCCCGACGCGCTGGCCGCGGCGAGCGGCGTCACCGCCTGGATCGATACGGGCTCCGCGGGCGCCGGCAACGTCGAAGGCCTGGTGCGGCACGTGATCGAGCGCTCGCCGCTCACCATCAAGGCGTTCGTGCACCTGTCGTACGTCGGCCTGGTGCCGGCGGGGCACACCGACCTGCGCTTCGGCGAGCTGTTCGATCACCGCCTGGCGGACGTGGGCGCATGTCTGCGAGCGCTGCGGGAGCACGCGCCTCACGTGCTGGGCGTGAAGATCCGCCTGGGCGCGAACTCGACCGGCCCGAACGGCCTCTCGTCGCTCCAAGCGGCGCGCGCCGTCGCCGACGCGAGCGGGTCGCGGCTCATGGTGCACGTGGCCGACCCACCACCGCTCCTCCCGGACGTGCTCCCGTACCTCCATGCGGGTGACCTGGTGACGCACACGTGCACCCCCGGTCTGATGGGGATCCTCGATGCCGCCGGGCG
>SLSM01000367.1 GCA_007130445.1 Trueperaceae bacterium
GCCGAGGGGTTGGCGGAACAGGTGTTCGTCGATGCCGCGCGCGATGTCTTCGTTGTTCCAGCCTTGGATCAAGGTGGGCATGCCGCAGGCGACTTCGACGTTCTCGATGCCGCGTTGGAGTTCGCCGATCGATTCGGCGAGGGTCTTGCCGCACTCTCGGGTGATGGTGCGGCCGAGGGTGTCGAGGTCGCGCTCGAGGAGGGCTTTGAGGCGGTAGAGGGGTTGGACGCGTTCGACGACGGGGGTGTCGCGCCAGTCCGCGTAGGCGGCGTGTGCGGCTTGGACGGCGTCGTCGACGGCGTTGGCGGGGGTGAGGGGGACGGTGGCGAGGGTCTCGGTGGTGGCGGGGTCGTGTACGTCTTGGGTGGGTGCGTTGCTGGGGCGTACCCAGCTGCCGCCAACGTAGTTGAGGAGTTCGATCGGCTTCGCTGTCATGGTGTCACGATAGCGCGCGTGCGCCGGACGGCGGTCCCACCGACGACCCCTCCGGGAGCGGCCCCGCCAGGTTGCGCTGGGTAGCGACGCGGCGGAAGCCGAGCCGCTCGTACAGGCCGGTGGCGCCGGGTGCGGCGGAGAGCCAGCAGAAGCTGAGCTGGAGCGGGAGGACGCGCTGCAAGGCGGCGGCGCAGGCGGCGCCGGCATGGCCGCGCCGCCACACCTCCGGCAGCGTCCAGACGCCGGCGAGCTCGCCCACGCCGGCGCCGATCTGCACGCTCGCACCGGCAACGACGCGATCGTCCGCCGTCAGCGCCGCGACGACGATCGTGCCGGCCGCCAGGCCGGCACGAAGCACCGGCAGCCACGCGAGGGCCCCGTCGCCACCGTCGCCCCCGTACGCCCGGCTCTGACCTCGCAGGTACGCTTCGAGCGTCGCCACGTCGTCGCCGTGCGGGAACAGGACGCTGGTCGCGTGGTCGCGCTGTGGCGCGACCACGTCGCCGTCCGTCGACACCATCACCGGCGCCGTCATCGCGGTGCGCCAGCCTCGGGCGTGCGCAGCGGCGGCGAGGTCCGGGTGACGCTCCTCGAGGTACTCGATGGCCGGTGCCACGCCGCGACGACCGAACACGGCTTCGACGTCGGCGAGCGCGGCTCCGAGGTCGGCGGCCTCGACGCCGTCCGGCACGGCGACGGCGAGACCGGTAGCGCTGCCCGGGGCGATGGCGACGAGGAAGCCGGGAACGCGCGTCACGTCGCGCGCGAAGGACGCCGTGGCGCGCAGCCCCGCCTCGATGCGCTCCATCGTCGTGGGGTCGTGCTGCATGCGGCACATGCTACGGCGTGCCGGGCGCGGCAGTTTCGACACGAGCGGATCGTTCGAATCAACACCCGCGCGCGCCACCGTACCGAGGTGTCCGGGCGTGCCACGATGGCGAGGCCACACCGTCGTGTGGCGGCCAGCACCGAAGGCGGGGACGTGGAACTCTCACAGCGCGACAAGACGCTCACCTTGGTCGGCATCGTCATGGCGCTGTTCCTCGGCGCGCTCGATCAGACCATCGTCGCCACGGCGCTCCCGAGCATCGTCGACGACCTCGGGGGTGTGTCGCGCTACGCCTGGGTCGTGACCGCCTACGTGCTCGCGTCCACCGTGTTTTTGCCGGTGTACGGCAAGCTGGCCGACATGCTGTCGCGCCGGAGCATCGAGCTCTTCGCGGTGACGACGTTCTTGATCGGTTCGGTCCTGTGCGGCGCCGCCGGCCAGTTCGGCACGCTGCCGCTGCTCGGCGACGGCATGACGCAGCTGATCGTCTTCCGGGCCCTGCAAGGGGTCGGCGGAGCGGGCCTGTTCGCGATGGCGTTCATCGTGATCGCCGACCTCTACCCGCCGCGCGAGCGCGGGAAGTACCAGGGCTTCATCGGCGCGGCCTTCGCGCTCGCCAGCGTGCTCGGGCCGTGGCTCGGTGGGCTCCTCACCGACCACGCGGGTGGCATCGTGCCTGGTGTGGCCGGCTGGCGCTGGGTCTTCTACGTCAACATCCCGGTAGGCGCGGTCGCGCTGTGGTTCATCGCGACTCGCATGCCGCCGCTGCGACCTCGTGCCACGGGTCAACGGCTCGACCTCGTGTCGGTGGCGCTGCTGATGCTCACACTGGTGCCGCTCGTGCTGGGTCTGCAACTCGACCGCTCGCTCCACCCGTGGGGCGGCGCCGTGACGGTGGCGACGCTCGCCGCCGCGGCGCTGTTCGGCGTGGCGTTCGTGCTGCGCTCGTTGTCCAGTGCGAACCCCGTCCTCGACCTCCGGCTCTTCCGCAACCGCGTGTTCGCCGTGGCCAACGGCGCGGGGTTCTTACTCGGCGCGACCTTCCTGAGCCTGTTGGTGTTCCTCCCGCTGTACCTCGTGAACGTGCTGGGTGTGAGCGCCACGGAAGCCGGCCTGGCGCTGATCCCGCTCTCGCTCGGCGTGTCGGTGGGCGCGATCGGTGCCGGCCAGCTCGCCTCGCGCCTCGGCCGCTACAAGCCGATCATGCTGGTCGCCGTCGCCGTGCTGCTCGTCGCGGCGCTGCTCCTGACGACGCTCGATGCCGACACGCCGTACGACCGTGTCGTGTGGATCATGGTCGTGGCCGGCCTCGGCATCGGCCCCGGCTTCCCGCTCTACACGGTGGCCATCCAGAACGCCGTCGAGGGTCGCCTGGTGGGGCAGGCAACGAGCGCCGCGCAGTTCTTCCGGCAGATCGGCGGCGCCGTCGGGACCGCGCTCATGGGCGCCGTGCTGGCGACCACGTTGTCCGCCGCGTTCGCGCAGCTGCCCGAGCTGCCGGAGGGGGTGCTGGACCCCAACCGGTTCGCGGGCGAGGCCGCCGCAGCCGCGGGGGCCGAGCTCGCGCGCACGCTCGAAGACGCGCTCGGCCCGGAGGGGTTGGCCCTCGCGAGCGAGGTGTCGGAGGCGCTGCGGGGTGCGTTCGCCACGGCGGTCTCGCGCGTGTTCGGAGTGCTGGTCTGGTTGGTGGTCGGAGCCGCGCTGTTCACTGTGTGGCTGCCGGGGCTCGAGCTCCGCGGGGCGGCGCCGGAGCGGCGCTGAGCGCGCGGGAGCGGATCTGAGCGCGCTGGGTGGGGCGTCCGTCCGTGGCGCGACCTGTCGGCGCACGATACGGTGAGGAAACGAGACGAGGTGGCGAGCGATGCTGCTGCCGTGGTTGCGAGGCACCCTCGCCGTGGCGCTGCTCGTGGTGCCAGGGCGGGTGGCGCAGGCCGAGGCTGTGCCGCGCTTCCTCGTCTTCCACCTCGACGCCGTCTCGGCGTGCGTCTTCGAGGCCGCCCTCGCCGACGGCCGCCTGCCGAACATCGTGCGGGTCTTCGAGGGCGGGACGTACCGGCACGCGCTGACGTTGTTCCCGGCAAGCACGCCGATGGTCTACCCGCGTCTGCGGACCGGCGAGTGCAACGCCGGCGGTGTCGCGGTGGGGTTCGGCGGGTTCGACCGGGCGCGCGATCGGCCCATCCACGAGGTCGAGGTGTTCCTCGGTCTGGTCGAGGCGCTTCCCCGCCGGGCGGTGACCACCCTCGTGTACGGGGTGCCGGGACTGGACGTGTTGGCCTCGTTGGCGATGCAGAACCTCCCGGCTCTGCTGGAGCGCTACGAGGTGGTCGAGTTCCTGTGGTTCTCGACCGACGCCTGCGGTCACCTGTTCGGCGCCGACGCCCACGCCCGGAGCATGGATCGTTTCGACGCGGCCCTCGGGCAGCTGCTGCCGCACATCGACCTGGAGCGGACCAACCTGATCCTGTACGCCGACCACGGCCTCACCTTCTGTGACGACACCGTCGACCTCGACGCCCTCTACGAAGCGCGCGTCGGCGGCGACCTGCGGCACGTCGCCTGCCCGAACCTGTACCTGCACGACCCGGACGCCGCAGCGCGGGTCGCCGCGGCGCTCGCCGCAGACGGCGGCGTCGACTACGCCTTCTTCCGCGCGGCGCCCGACCGCGTCGAGGGGTACGTCGACGGGCACTGGCTGGCGTTCGTCGGCGATGGCGACGGCGTGGCCTACCGGTCGCACGACGACCCGCTCGGGTACGCCGAACTGGGCTACGACGGTGCCGCCCTGACACCCGAGGCGTGGCTGGATCTGACCGTGAACGCGCGGTATCCCGCCACGCCGGCGAACATCTACGGCTACATGCAGCATCCCGACGCCGGCGACGTCGTCGCCGGCGTGAACCCACCCCGCATCCCACGGACCCTGCGGGCGAACCGGGGCAACCACGCCGGCATCGTCGCGAGCGATCTCGTGGTTCCCGTCCTGACGCGGGGCCCGGACCTCGCGCACATCGACGCCGGCCGGCCCATCTGGCTCCACCAGCTCTACGGTGGGGTCGACGAGCTGACCGAGGCACGACAGCCGACGCGTGAAGCGCACGCGTTCGGCGTGGCGTGGCGGCTGGACGACGCGAGCGCGGTGGCGCACGTGACGGTGTCGCCAGGCGAGGGACGGCGACTCGTCGCCGATGCCGACCGTGATCGGTGGCAGGCCTGGGCAGACGTCGACGTCGCCTCGACCTACCTGACGCGCTGGTGGTTGGGTGCGGGGGTCGCGTACCAGCCGCTCGTCGGCGCGATGGACCCCATGGCACGCGCGACGGTCGAGCTCGACCTCGCCAACGCTCGCGTGAGCGTCGACGCCACGTACACGCCGCGGCGCTGGACGGTCGGTGTCGGCCTGAGCCTGCGCGTGGTCGACGGGTGGCGGGTGTGGTTCCGCTCGCCGACCGCCGTCGGCATCGCCGTCGAGTGGTAGGGGGCCGAGTGGCTAGGCGTCGGGCGACAGCCCGAGCGCCGCGACGACTCCCTCCAGGCCCAGCTCCGCCGCCTCCGCCGCGGCCGCGTCCGCTGTCTCTCGTCCGGCTGCCGCGATGCTCGCGTCCCATGCGGGTCGCAGCTCCGCACGCAAGGCGTGCTCGAGGCCCGGATCGTCACCCACCAGCGCGAAGGCGAGGAGCGCGGCACGATGGTCGCCGCGAGCCGAGCGGACGCGGCCGGCGCTGGCGACCGCCATCAGCATGCTCTCCTGGTTGCCCGTCTCGTTGGCGTTCATGACGGCGTCCATCAGGGCTCGGTCCGCGGCCACGGTGTCGCCCTCGCCGGCGGCCGCGAGGGCCAGCGTGCACAGCACCGGCCCCAGGCTGCCGCGAGCGCCTGCCGCCCGCGTCCGCCTGGAGGCCTCTTCGGCGGCGGCGCGCGCGGCTTCGTTGTCGCCCCGCGCCAGCGCGACCTTCGCGAGACCGCCGAGCAGGTGCGGCACCACCTGCAGTGCCTCGATCGCGTGCGCCAGCTCGAGGCCCTCGCGCAGGATCGGCTCGGCCTCGTTCGGTCGCTCGTCGGCGAGGAGCAAGAGCCCGAGGTTGTTAAGGGCGCGCGCCAGGCTGACGGCGGGCCCGGTCTGTCGGATCAGGTCCAGCGCCTCGCGGTAGTGCTGCTCCGCGGCGCGGTAGCGGCCGAGCTGCTTCTCGGTGATCGCCAGGTTGTTGATGGCCACCGAGATCGCCCCCGCTTCGCCCGAACGCTGGGCCACCGGCAGTGCGCGTTCGAAGTGCGGGAGTGCAGCCAGGTAGTCGCCCTGCACCGCCGTGCAGGCCCCGAGCAGGCCGGCGCCCTCGGCGACGAGCACCGGGTCGCCCAGCGCTCCGAGCAGCTGCTGCGCGCGCTCGGCCGCGGAGCGAGCCTCCTGGTAGCGGCCGCCCCGGAACGACAACCACCCCGCTTGCACGAGCAGTCCGCCGGCGACGGCGCGAGCGACGTCGTCGCCGGGCACGTCGAACGCGGCCGCGGCGACGCCGAACACCGCCGCGCCTTCGGCGAAGCGCGTGCGTTGGGCCACGTAGGACGCCAGGACCTTCGCAAGCTGCGGCACCGTGCGCGCGTCGCGCTCGGCCACGTGCCAGTGCCACGCCGCCATCACGTTGTCGCGCTCCAAGTCGAGGTGCGCGAGGGTAGCGGCCGGCGCCATCCCGTGCAGCGCACCCTCGCTCGCCATCAACCAGGCGGCGTAGTGACGTGCGTGCGCCTCGCGCACGGCGGCATCGCGTGCGCCGTCCGCAGCGAGCCGCGTGGCGGCGTGGCGGCGCAGCAGTTCGTGGAGGCGGAACCGTCCGCCGCCGCTGGAGCCGAGCAGGCTGCGACCGGAGAGCTCGCGCAGCACCGCAGGTGTGGCCCCCGTGACCGCCGCGGCCGCGGCCCTGTCGAAGCTGCCGGGGAAGACGCCCAGACCCTCGAAGGCACGCCGAGCGGTCTCGCCCAAGCGAGCGAGCGACGCCTCGAACACCGCGGTCACGCTGCGCTGCCGGTCGCTCTTCGAGCGGGGACCGGCGACGAGGAGGCCGAGGTCACGCTCGATCTCGTCCGCCAGGTCGTCCAGGTCGAGCGTCCCGGACCAGGCCGCCGCCAGATCGAGCGCCAGCGGCATGCCCTCGACGGCGCGGCAGATGCGCAGCACGCTCGCGATCGCCGCCGGCGTCGGTGCCTCGACCCGTTCGCGCGCCGCGCGCTGCAGGAAGAGGCGCACGGCGTCCGCCTCTTCCGCCGCTTCGCCCTCGCGTGGCATGGCCAGGCCGCGGAGCTCGAAGCGCCACTCGCCCTCCAGGTCGAGGCGCTCGCGCGACGTGACCAGCCAACGGACCTCCGGGCACGCCTCGATCAGCGTCGTCAACCACTCGACGTCGTCGAGGAGGTGCTCCAGGTTGTCGAGCACGACGAGTTGGCGGCGCCCTGCCAGGGCGTCGGCGAGCTGCGTCAGCATCGGGCGGTTGCCGGTGAGGGTCAGGCCGATGGCGTCGGCGAGTGTGAACGGCACCTGCGTGACGTCGTGAACGGCGGCGAACGGAACGAAGGCGACGCCGTCGGCGAAGTCGGACGCCAGGTCGGCTGCGACGGCGAGGGCCAGCCGCGTCTTGCCGAAGCCGCCGGGCGCCGTGATCGTCACCAGCCGGCAGTCCGGGTCGCGCAGCACCTCCGCCAAGCGTGAGCGCTCGGCAGCCCGGCCGACGAAGGGCGTGGCGTGCCCGGGGAGACCGCGGGCAGCCGTGCGAGGAGGCGAGCGCGGCTCGGCCGCGACGGGCACAGCGGACGCCTGCTCGGCGAGCGCTCGCGTCGCGGGGCTGGGTTCGGCCCCGACCTCGCGTCCGAGCCGTTCGGCGAACGCTCGGAAGGCGCCCTGTGCGGCCGCGCCGCGGCCCGCGGCCGCGAGTGCGCGCAGGTAGCCCTGGAGCACCTCTTCGTCGAGCGGATCTGCGTCGCTGAGCGCTCGCAGCACGCGCACCGCGTCGTCGACGCGCCCCTCGGCGGCGGCCTGCGCCGCGAGCGTGCTGCCGGCGTCGCGCCACAGCGCTGCCAGCTCCTCGCGTCGTGTCGCGATCCACTCGTCCAGGTCGGGCAGGTCGCCTGCGCGAAGGCCGTGGAGGAAGGGGCCGCGGTAGAGCGCCAGCGCCTGCGCCAGCCGACCGGCGGCAACCGCCTCGCGGAACGCCACGACGTCGCAGGGCACCGGCCAACGCAGGCGTGTCGGTTGCGCCTCGAGGTCGGTCGCGAACGGCAGGGCGGCGACGTTGCGACTCAGGAGCTTGCGGAGGTTGGCTCGCGCGCGCGCCTCGTCGTGCTCGGGCCACAGGAGGTAGACGATCTCCTCGCGGTCCACCCAGCCGCCGTCGGCGGCGAGGACCACGAGCAGGGCCCACGCCTTGCCGAAGGGCGGCTCGATGGGCACACCCTCCGACTCGACGTCGGGTCGTCCCAACAGGCGGACGAACGGCGGCACGGCCCATGGTAGGGCACGAGGCCGCCGCCGTCACCCGGAAGCGGCCGCCCGAGCCGACGTCGACCTCAGGTCGAAGCCGCCGAAGCGCTCCTCGAGCGTCGTCGGTCGGATCACCAAGCGCACGGCGGCGAGGATCAGCACGCCGCCGAGCAGCATCGGCCACGCCAGCGGCTCGCCCAAGAACAGCCGGCCCCAGAGCACGCCGAACAGAGGGATCAGGAAGCCGATGCTGGTCGCCACCGTCGCTCCGGCGCGGGCGATCAGGTGGAAGTACAGCCGGAACGACAGGGCCGTGGAGAGCACCACCAAGCCAGCGAGCGCCGCGATCGCGCCGGTGCTGGGGGCGGCCGCTGGCGCCGCCATGAGCGCGAACGGCGCCAACAGGATGCCCGCCCCGAGGAAGTTGCCGATCGTCAGCGACGTGCCGTCCACGCCGGCGAACACGCGTCGGGCGTAGAGGCTTCCGAGGGCGTAGCTGGCCGCGGCCACGAGCAGCGTCGCCAACGCCACGAGCGTGAGCGGATCGCTGCTGAGCCACTGGGCGCCGCTCAGGACGACCACGCCGGCCAGGCCGAGGGCGAGGCCACACCAGCGTCGCCGTCCGAGCCGTTCCTGGCCGAGGGCGGCACCGAAGAGCGCCGTGAACAGCGGGATCGTCGCCATCACCACGGCGGCGACGGAGGCGTCGAGCCGGAGCTCGCTCCATGCGGTGAACGAGAACGGGATGGCGGCGTTCAACGCCCCGAGCAGCAGGTACGGTCGCACCCCGCGCACGAAGTGGGGGCGGGCACCTCGCGCGCGCTGCCACAGGAGCAGCAGACCCGCCGCGGCGACGACGCGGAGGTCGCCGAGGAGGGCCGCACCGAAGGCCGGCACGGCGAGCTTCATGAACAGGAAGCTCCCCGCCATCAGGGCGGCGACGAGGAGCAGCAGGGGTAGGTCACGGTGGGCCATGCGTGGGTCTCCTTCGCCCGGGTCCGAGCCGGACGCCCACGAGGGCGTGGCCGACCTGGTGCTGGCCGAGGTGGAACTCGGCGGTGAGCCGTGCGCGACGTGCGCGCGCCGACGGGATGTCGAGTCGCCCGATGGCGTGGTCGAACGGTCCGGCCGAGCGGAGTGCGATGGTGGTGCGGCCGAGGCGCTCCCCGCGGCCGCGGCGCGCCGCTCGTGCCTCGCGCGAATCGCGCAGCAGTCGCAGTGCCAGCAGCCGCGCGGTGTGGCGGTGTGCGGAGCCGTCGCGGAAGGCCTGTGGCGGGTACGCGTCGTTGCCGATGAAGATGGCCAACACGACGCTGCGCCTGCCGCTGTGGCGCTCAGGTGGCACGGCGAGCGCGTCGCCGGTGCGCGCCGATCAGCAGTGCGATCGCCACCACCGTCGGCACGAAGACGGCGAGGTTGTAGGCGAAGTGCAACTCGATGCGAGGCACCAGGCGCTCGAGCACGCTCATCTGCTTGATGGCGCCGTAGAAGTAGACGCCGGTCACGTACTGGACCTGCAAGAAGGCGTGTTCGAACCAATGCCACGACTGCAGCACGAGCGCGGCGCGCCACCACCGGGCCGCGGCGCCGGTGCCCGCGAAACCGGGCAGCAGCAGGATCAGTCCGGTGAGCTGCAGGCTGTTCCAGGCCGTGTGGAGCACCTCTGCCATCGCCAGGCCGGGGAACGCCAGTCCGAGCAGGCCGCCGGCGCTGGGGCGAGGCCAGTCCAGCAGCGCCACCTGGGCGAGTTGTGCCACGTGCTCGACGAAGTGCGACGCCACGAGGAGGAGGTACCAGCCGAGGGCGCGGCGGTGCCAACGGCCGTTGAGGCCGTCGAGCAGCGCGCCGCGGGCGCGGACGAGGAGCGTGGGACGGGGACGGAGGGTGGTGCGGATCATGGTGGTCGGTCCTCTCGGAGAACGGGGGAGGGGCGCATGTGCCCCTCCCCTCGGTACGGTCGATCGTGCGTGTCGCTCTCGCCTCGTCAGCGTGCGGCGCGGAGCGTGGCCGCGGGCGCGTGGATCGCGACCTGCTCGTCGAAGCACGCCAGGCAGTCGCCGCCGATGACGGTGTGGGGCTCGAAGGTGGTGAGCTGGGCGAAGGCGCGGCTCGGGTCGAGGGGGCCGTGGGCGCGGACCACCACGTGGATCTCGGCCGTCAGAGCGTCGCGCAGGCCGGGTCCGAGGACGACCTCACCGAGCGGCCGATCGACGTACAGGACGCCGCTGAAGGCGGCCCGACCGGCACCGTCGGTGATCGTTCCGTCGGCGAAGAGGATCGAGATGTCGGCCGCTTCGTTGAGGTTCATCGTGCCGTCGGGGTTGAAGAGGTCGTCGAGGTCGCAGGCGTCGCCGGTGCAGGCGTCCGGGTCGTTGAACACGACCCACCACAGGGTGTACGGCGCGTCCGGGGCGAGGCCCTCGGTCGTGAGGGTGACGGCGACGAAGTCGCTGCCGTGGAGCAGCGTGGACGTTGCGCCGTCGACAGCGCCGAAGTCCGTGAAGCGATAGACGCTCGAGGTGCTGTGGAGCGTCTCCTGCTGCGCGTGCGCCAGCGGGACCAGCAGGACCGAGACGGCGGCGGCGAGGTTCACGAGCCAGGTCGTGATCGCGCTGCCCGCGCGCTTCGTGGCGGGGCGGCGGCGCCGCGCTGCGCGCACGTGGTGTCGGGTGTCGGCATCCCGGATGCGGTCCTCGTGGGCCGCGGCGAGCAACCAGTACTGGAGTGCGATGGTGTCGTTCATGGTCGTGCCTCCTCAGGCTGTGGTCGGCGGGTTCGGCGCTCGGCCTCCCCTCGCACGGCCACACGCTAGTGAGGGCGTCGTGACCCAGCCGTGGCCTCACCGTGACCCGTGTGGGCCGCAGGGGGCCGTTGCGCCTCCGGAGCGGCGCGAGATCGGGCGGGACGATGCGGAAGGCGTGCGCGCAGACGGGTCGGGTATGCTCTGCGCGGCTCTCGCGAGCCGACATCATCACGCCGAGCTGCGCGCAGCCCATGGCGCTCACCGGCGATCGGGGGCACGTCGTGCGGCAGCGACTGGATGCGTTCTTCGACTTGCGAGCGCTCGGCACGAACGTCAGGGTGGAGGCGCTGGCCGGCCTCACGACCTTCCTGACGATGGCCTACATCATCGTCGTCAACCCGCTCATCCTCGGCGATGCCGGCGTGCCACTGGACGGCGCGCTGTTCGCGACCGTCATGGTCGCTGCGGTGTCGAGCATCCTGATGGGCCTCTACGCCAAGCTCCCCATCGCGCTCGCACCCGGGATGGGTCTCAACGCCTACTTCGCCTACACGCTCGTGCTCGGCCAGGGCCTGTCGTGGCAGACGGCGTTGGCCGCCGTGTTCGTGTCCGGACTGGTGTTCATCGCGCTGTCGTGGCCGGGCTGGAACGTGCGCGAGAAGATCGTGCGGGCCGTGCCCACGGGTGTGCGCATCGGCGTCGCCGCGGGTATCGGCCTGTTCCTCGCCCTGATCGGCATGATCAACGCCGGCGTCATCGTCGCCTCACCGGCGACGGTCGTGGGTTTCGGCGGCTTCAGCGCGAGCTTCGTGCTGTTCTTCATCGGCCTGGTCCTGGCCGCCTTCTTCCTGATCCGCAAGATCCCAGGCGCGCTGATCCTCTCGATCCTGGCCGTGTCGATCCTGGCGTTCTTGGCCCAGACGCTCGGTTGGCTCGAGGGCGTGGTCTTCGTGCCGGACGCGGTCGTCGCCGCACCGTCGCTCGGCACCTTCTTGCAGCTCGACCTGGTCGGCGTGCTCTCGGTCAGCCTGATCGCACCGATCTTCGCGCTCCTGTTCACCGACATGTTCGACTCGATCTCGACCTTCGTCGGCGTCACGAAGGTCGCTGGCCTCGTCGACGAGGATGGGCATCCGAAGAACGCCGGCAAGGCGCTGCTGGTCGACGGCGTCTCGACCACGATCTCGGGCCTGTTCGGTTCGTCACCCGGCACGGCCTACATCGAGTCCGCCGCGGGTGTCGAACAGGGCGGCCGCTCTGGGCTCACGGCGGTCGTCGCCGGGCTGCTCTTCCTGCCCTTCATGTTCCTGTCGCCGCTGCTCGGCCTGATCCCGGCCGTCGCGACCGCGCCCGTGCTGGTGCTCGTCGGACTCTTCATGATGAGCGTGCTCCGCGACGTCGACTGGGGCGACTACGAGGTCGTGGTGCCGGCGTTCATCGCGATGATCGCGATCCCGTTCACCTACAGCATCACCGAGGGCATCGTGTTCGGCTTCATCGCCCACGTGGTCATCCGCGTGCTGAACGGCAAGGTCCGCGAGATCAGCCCGACGCTCTGGGTGATCTTCGCGTTCTCGCTGGTGATGCTGGTGATCTGACCGTCGATCCCTCGGCGACGTGGCGGTCGAAGCGCGCGAGCGCGGCCTCGGTGACGCCGGACCCGGGCAGACGTCCGTTCCCGTGGATTCCTGACTCGGGTATCCTCATGCACCATGCGATCCGAGCCTGGCTACAGGTCACCGCTGACCGCACGTGAGCGTGTGCTCTGGGCGTACGAAGTGTTCGTCCTGTTGGCGCTCATGTGGCTGGCCCTCAACGGGACGGAGCGGTGGCTCGCGGGCGTGCTCGTCGCGCTCGCCGGAGCGGGCGTGGCGGCGTGGCTGGCGGTGAACCGGCCACGCCCGCTGGTGCTGAGGCAGATCGTCCCGTTCCTCGGGTTCTTCCTCGTCGGCTCGCTCCGCGGCGGCGTCGACGTCGCCTGGCGTGCGCTCGATCCGCGCCTCCCGATCGACCCTCAGTTCCGGCGTTTCACGCTCGAGTTGCCGCAGGGGCAACCCCGGACGTTCATGGTCAGCATCCTCAGCCTCATGCCGGGCACGCTGAGCGTGGAGCTCGAGGACGACGGCGAGACGCTCGTCGTGCACGCCCTCACCGCCTCCGCACTGACGTCGGTGACGACGCTGCACACGCGGATCCGGGCGCTCTTCGGCGTCGACGAGGGTGCCGTGAAGCCGATGCCGAGCGAGCCGGTGAACGGCCCGCCGCGGGATGACGAACGGGGGCCGCTCCCGTGACCGCCACCGTCCTGGGGCTGGCGGTCGTGTTCCTCTTGCTGAACCTGCTGGCTGGCCTGTGGCGCATCGGAGCCGGTCCCACCGCCGCGGACCGCATGCTCGCCGTGTTGCTCTTCGGCTCCACGACGGTCGCGCTGTTGCTGATCATGGCGCAGTGGCTCGGCGACGCTTCGCTGCGCACGGTCGCGCTGTTGTTCGTGGTGCTCGCGACCATCGTCACCCTGGCCTTCGTCGGCACACCGAGCGATCAGGAGCGGCCGTGAACGGCGCCGTGGAGACGCTGGGTCTGGCGCTGGTGATCGCGGGCTGCGTCTTCTACGCCGCCGGCACCATCGGCCTCCTGCGCTTCCCCGACGTCTACAGCCGCCTCCACGCCTTGACCAAGGCCGACAACCAGGGCCTGCTGCTGGTGTGTCTCGGGCTGGCCGTCCTGGCGGGGAGCGCACGCGTCGCCTTCTTGCTGATCGTCGTCTGGTCGGTCGGTCTGGTCGCGGCGGCCGTGTCGGCGCACCTGATCGCCAGGCACGCCCGTCATGCCGGCGAACCGCACGCGTCGCGCGAGGCGGAGCGATGACGGTCGGGATCGTCGTCGACATGATGCTCGGTCTCGCGCTGGTGGCCCTCAGCCTGCGCGTCGTGACCGGCACTGCGCTCTTCAGGGACATCGTCTTGTTCATCCTCTTCGGCCTGCTGGTGGCGCTGAGTTGGGCGCGGCTCGGTGCCCCCGACCTGGCGTTGGCCGAGGCGGCCATCGGCGCCGGCCTCACCGGAGCGCTCATGCTGATGGCGTACCGCAGCATCGGCACCGACACGGAGGAGCGCCCGGTGCGCCGCCGTCCCGCCGTGGCGCTCGTCGTCGCGGTGCTCACCGGCTCGCTCGTCGCCGTCATCGGCCTCGCGGCGCTCGGCATCGAGCGCGTGCCGGACGCCGCCGGCGACGCGGTGCTGGAGGCGTTGCCCGGTACCGGCCTCCGGAACGCCGTCACCGGCGTGCTGCTCGTGTTCCGTGGTCTCGACACCATGCTCGAGATGGCCGTCTTGCTGGTCGCCCTGCTCGGCGCCTGGACGGTGCTGGGGGACGCCCGGCCCGGGCGCGTCCACCGCGTCGATCGTCGGACGCCGCTCGTCGGATCGCTGCTCACCGTCGTCGCCCCGATCACGCTGCTCGTGGCGGTCCACCTGTTGTTGGCCGGCACCGACGCGCCCGGCGGCGCGTTCCAGGCCGGCGCGGTGCTGACGGGATGTGGGGTCCTCATGGTCTTGACGGGCACGCTTCGGCCGACCGCCGTGGCGGGCTTCGCGACGCGGCTCTTGGTGGTCGCTGGCCTGGCCGCCTTCGTGCTCGTTGGGGCGGGCGCCGGGTTCGCCGGGCACGCACCGATGACGCTCACGGGCACCTGGGCCGTGTACCTGATCGAGACGGCGATGATGCTCTCGATCGCGCTGACGATGACGCTGCTGTTCGCGCGCGCTCGCGGCCTGCGAGGTGAGGGCTCGTGAGCACGGAGGTCGTCTACGTGCTGGCAGCGTCCGCCGTCTTCGGTGCCGGCGTGTACGGCCTGATCGTCGCCAACCATCTGATGCGCAAGCTGCTCGCGCTCAACGTGATGAGCAGCGCCGTGTTCGTGACGATGCTGACCGTCGCCGGGACGACCCCCGAGGGTCCCGATCCCGTGGCGCAGGCCCTCGTGCTGACCGGCATCGTCATCGCCGTCGCCGCGACGGCGTTCGCGTTGGCGCTCTTGGTGCGGCTGGTCCAGGAGACCGGCC
>SLSM01000427.1 GCA_007130445.1 Trueperaceae bacterium
AGGTGCTCGTCCTCGACGAGGCCGACCACATGTTCGACATGGGCTTCCTGCCCGACATCCGGCGGCTGCTGCGGGCCCTGCCGAGCGAGCGCCAGTCGCTGCTCTTCTCCGCGACCATGCCGTCCGACGTCAGGCACCTGGTCGACGAGACGCTCACGAACCCCCTGACGGTCGAGGTCGAGCGTCCCGTGGTCGCCAACACGGTCGACCACCGCCTCTACCCGGTCCCCATGCACCTCAAGATCGACCTGCTCGAGGCGCTGCTCAAGCACTGGGACGCCCGCCGCGTGCTGGTGTTCACGCGTACGAAGCACCGCGCCAAGCGGCTCGCGGAGCAGCTCGACCGGCGCGGCTTCTTCACGGCCAACATCCAGGGCAACCTGTCGCAGAACAAGCGCCAGCAGGCGCTCGAGGGCTTCAAGCGTGGTGATTACCACGTGCTCGTCGCGACCGACATCGCCGCGCGCGGCATCGACGTCAGCATGGTCTCGCACGTCGTCAACTTCGACGTCCCCGACACCGAAGACGCGTACACGCACCGCATCGGCCGGACCGGCCGCGCCGAGCACGAAGGCGACGCGGTCACGTTCGTCACGCGCGAGGACGCCGACATGATCCGCCGCATCGAGAGGCGCCTCGCCGCGCCGATCCCCCGCGAGGAGCTCGCTGGCTTCGCGTACGACGCGCCGCCACCCCGCCAGCTCGACGCCGATCAACGCCGCTTCGAGCGCGGCAGCAGCCCCAACACCGGTGGGCCCGGCGGGCGTGGGCAGGGTGCGGGTCGCGGTGGCTCGCGCGGCGCCGGCCAGGGCGGCGGCCGTCGCGACCGGCCCTCCGCACCGAGCGCGGGCGGCAACCGCAGGCGTCGGTCGGGCCCCAGCGTGAACCGAGGCTGAGGCCGAACACGGACCAACGTCACGCCATGCACGTGCGAGACTCCGGCATGACGACGCCAAGCACCATCCCCCTGTCCGACGGCCTCCACGTGGTCCTCGGTTACGGACCGCTCGGCCGCGCCGTGTGCGCCGCGCTCGCGGAGCGCGGCGCGGACGTCGCGGTGGTCACGCGCCAGGTGCCTGACGACCTCCCGGAGCGCGTGCGCGGCATCGAGGCCGATCTCGCCGATCCCGAGGCTGCGCGCGTGGCGCTGGCCGACGCTTCGGTCGCGTACCACTGCCTCAACGGCCCGTACTCGCGCTGGCCGGAGGTGCTCCCGCCGCTCATGGAGGGCGTGATCACGGGCGCCGACAGGGCCGGTGCGACCGTCGTGTTCGGCGACAACCTCTACGCCTACGGGCCGGTCGACGGCCCGGTCCACGAGGGCCTGCCCGAGGCGGCGACCTTCCCCAACGGGGCGGTGCGGACCCTCATCACGCGGGCACTGCTCGCTGCGCACGAGGCTGGCGACCTGCAGGCGGTCGTCGCGCGCGGTTCGGACTTCTTCGGACCGCACGTGCGCGTCTCGATCGCGGGCGCCGGCGTGGTCGGGCGGCTCCTGGCCGGTCAGCGGCCGCAGGCCATCGGCGACCCCGATCTGCCCCACACCCTGACGTTCATCGCCGACTTCGCCGAGGCCATGCTCCAGCTGGGCGCCGACGACGGCGCGCACGGGCGCGCCTGGCACGTCCCGAACCCACCCACCGAGACCATCCGGGCGTTCGCAGAGCGCGTCGCGCGCGTCGCCGGCGTGCGCCCCTTGCCGCTCCAGGTAGCGCCCTACCTGGGCATGCGCATCGCTGCGCTCGTCGCCGCTCCGGTCAAGGCCGTCCTGCAGGTGCGCTACCAGACCGTCCGGCCCTGGGTGGTCGATCACGGCGCCTATGCCGAGCGCTTCGGCGATCACGCGACCGACTGGGACGAGGCGGTGGAACGCACCGTCGCGTGGTACCGGTCGCAGGAACCCTGAGTCACGTGCTGCAGCGGCCTGGCTGGCTGCCCTGCGCCCGGGACGCCGCGCGGTGCCTGCCGACGCGGTAGCGTCAGGCATGCCGAGCGACACCAGCGAGCTCGAAGCCCTGGCGGCCCGCCTCGAGGCCTCGCCCGACTACCGCGTCCTGCGTGCCGTCACCCCACCCGAGCGGCTCGACGCCCTGCCGGACGGCGCGCGCGTCGGCGTCTACCTCGACCTCGAGACCACCGGCTTGGATCATCGCGCCGACCGCGTGATCGAGCTGGGCATGGTGCGCTTCGCATACGACCTGGAGCACGACACGGTCCTCGGGATCCTCGACGAGTACGACGGCCTCGAAGACCCCGGCCGACCGCTGCCACCCGAGATCACCCGCCTCACCGGCATCGACGACGCGATGCTGGCGGGTCGTCGCATCGACGACGAGCGCGTGCGGGCACTGCTCGAGGGTGCCAGCGTGGTCATCGCGCACAACGCCCGCTTCGATCGCCCCTTCGCCGAGGCTCGCCTCAAGGCTTTCGCCGACGTCCATTGGGCCTGCAGCCTGCGTGACGTCGCGTGGCGCGACGAGGGTTTCGAGAGCAGCGGCTTGCAGGCGCTGGTGATGGCGAGCGGCGGCTTCTTCGACGGCCACCGCGGGGCCGTGGACTGCCACGCCGGCCTCTACCTGCTGGCGCGGCCGCTACCGCGCAGCGGCGAGCGCGCGCTCGCCGCACTCAGGCGCAACGCCCTGCGGCGCGACGTGCGGGTGTGGGCCGTCGGCTCACCGTTCGACACCAAGGATCTGCTCAAGGCCCGCGGCTACCGCTGGAACCCCGACGCCCGCGTGTGGTGGTGCGACGTCCCCGAGGACGCGTTCGACGACGAGCAGGCGTGGCTGCGCGACCAGGTCTACGCCGGCCGGCTGCCGCGGCTGCCGCAACTGCGCTACGACGCACGCGAACGCTACTCGCTGCGGGTCTCCGAGGCGCCCGTCTGAACGCCGGACCGCGGATCGCGTGATGCTCGAGCTGCCGTTCACCAACCCAGTCGTCGTCATGGGCGTGGCGATCGCGAGCTTCCTGTTGGCCCCGTTCGTCAGCCGGCGTCTCAACCTGCCAACGCTGGTCGTCGTGATCGCGCTCGGCGCGATCGTCGGTCCCAACGGACTCGGACTGCTCGCTCGCGGCGAGACGATGGTCCTGCTCGGGACGGTCGGCCTGCTGTATCTGATGTTCGTCGCGGGCCTGGAGCTCGACCTGCGCGGCTTCGCGCGTCACCGTGCCCGCGCTGTGCTGTTCGGATCCCTGTCGTTCGCCCTGCCGCTCGCGCTGGCGCTGCTCGTCGCGCCGCGCCTCGGATTCGGGTGGGAGGCCACGCTGCTCATCGGCGCCATCGTCGCCTCGCACACGCTGCTCGCCTACCCGATCGCGGCGCGGCTCGGCCTGGCGCGCAGCCCGGGCGTCACGGCGACCGTCGGCGGCACGCTCCTGACCGACACGTTGTCGCTCGGACTGTTGGCCGTCGTGGGCGCCATCGCCGGCGGCGCCGAGGTCGGCCGCACGTTCTGGCTGGGTCTCGTGGTCTCGCTCGGTGCGTACGCGCTCGCGGTCACGCTGCTCCTCCCGCGACTCGGCCGCTGGTTCTTCCGCAACACGGATGCCGAGGCGGCGATCCGCTACGTGTTCCTGCTCGCCGCGATGTTCGTCTCGGCCGCGCTGGCCGAGGCCGCGGGCGCGCAGCCGATCATCGGCGCGTTCCTGGCCGGCCTGGCGCTCAACCGCCTGACGCCCGAGCAATCGACGGTCATGGCGCGGGTCCGCTTCGTCGGCGACGCGGTGTTCATCCCCTTCTTCCTGCTCACCGTCGGCATGCTGGTCGACGTGCGCGTCTTGCTGAGCGCCGAGGTGGCACTCCTCGGGACGGTCCTGACGCTCGTGGTCGTGCTCGGCAAGGGCGGCTCGGCGCTGCTGGCCCAGCGCCTCATGGGCCTCGACCGGCGCGAGGGCGCGGTCATGGCGGGCCTCTCGATC
>SLSM01000348.1 GCA_007130445.1 Trueperaceae bacterium
CGCCCGCCACCACCTCGGAGCGCACGTAGACGGCGCGCTCCCCATCGGGAGCGAGGCAGGGGGAGCCGATGGCGACGAGGCGTGCGAGATGGCGGGGTCGAAGGCGTGCAGCCATACGGTTCTCCTAGGTGTGCTCTGTGCGTGTCGCCGGGCCGCGCGCACCGTCGCGTCCCAGGCCGATGTCGTGCAGGAGCACGGCGGCGGCCGCCGCGGCGTTCAGCGAGGCGATCCGGCCGCGCAGCGGGATGCGCACGACCTCGTCGCAAGTCTCGCGCACGAGCCGGCGCATGCCACGCCCCTCGGCCCCGATGACGAGTGCCACGTCGCGGTCCCAGTCGACGTCCGTCGCCGTCTGCGCGCCGTCGCCCGCCGAGCCGAACACCCACACGCCGCGCTCCTTGAGCTCGGCGAGGTAGCGCGGCAGGTTGGTCACCTGCACGAGCGGCAGGTGGGCCGCGGCGCCAGCCGCCGCCTTGGCGACCGTGGCGGAGAGCGGTGGGCTGTTGCGCGCCTCGGTGACCACGCCGTGCGCGCCCAGCGCCTCTGCGCAGCGCACGATGGCACCGTAGTTGCGCGGATCCGTGATCTGATCGAGCGCGACCAGCAAGAGCCGCTCGCCGCGCGCGCCGGCCAGCTCGAACGGCGCGTCGGGATCGGCGTACGCCAGGTCGGCGAGTTCCGCCGCGATGCCTTGGTGGGCGGTGGTCTTCAGGCTCCGGTCGAGCTCGATGCGCGGCACCATCTCGAGGGGCACGTCGGCGGCGCGCGCTGCGCGCTCGAGGTCGCGCACCGTGGCCTCGCGGACGCCACGCGCCACGAACACACGCTGCGCCGTGCCGGTGGCGAGCGCCTCGACGACCGCGTGACGACCGAAGATCAGCATGGCCGAGTGTACCGCCGGAGCGGCGCGCCGCCGGCCATGCCGCGCTCAGGCGGGCGTCCGGGCGAGGTGTGCGCGTGCCGCGACCGCGTCCGCAGCGAGCTGTGCCCGCAGCGCCGGGAGGTCGGCGAAGCGCACCTGAGCGCGCAGGCGGGCGATCACGTGGACGGTGATGGCGGCGCCGTACAGGTCGCCGTCCCAGTCGAAGACGTGGGCCTCGAGGCTCGCCGCGGGGCCGGCGAAGCTGGGCCGCGGACCGAGGTTCGCCATGCCGCCGCGCCGGCTGCCGTCCGGGAGGTCGACGTGCACAGCGAACACGCCCACGGGCAGCGACTTGCGGGGATCGACGGCGAGGTTGGCCGTCGGCACCCCGATGGTCCGACCGCGACGATCGCCTCCGACGACCGTGCCGCTCACGCGGTACGGGGCGCCGAGCAGCTCGCCGGCGCGTTCGACGTCGCCCGCATCGAGCGCGTCCCGGATGGCGGACGACTTGACGACCTCGTCGCCGACCGAGACGAGCGGCAGCACGTCGAGACGGCCGGCCGCTGCGAGGTCGCTCGCCGTGCCGGCGCGACCGCGCCCGAAGCGGAAGTCCTCACCCACCACGAGCGTCGACGGCGCGCATGCGGCGAGGGCGCCGACGAACGCCTCGGCGGGCGTGCTGGCGAAGTCGGCGTCGAACGGCACGATCACGACCTCGCTCGGCGCCGCTCCGGCCACCAGGCCCGCCTCGACGAGGAGCGCGTGCTTCTCGGCCTCGCTCGACAGGAACGGGTGCCCTCCGAAGAGCGTCTTGGGCGGTGGGAAGAAAGCGACCGGCAGCCAGGGACGGCCCTCCCTGGTGGCCACGGCGACGGCGTGGGCGATGAGCGCGCGATGCCCCTCGTGGACGCCATCGAAGGTGCCGAGCGCGACGACCGGGGCCGTCGACGTGATCGCTGCGACGCTGCGGCGCAGCGGGGCCGCGCTGGCGGCAGCCGCGTTCACGCGTCCGCCTCGGTCGCGCTCACGGCCGCTGCGCGTCGGCGCCATCGAGCACCCCGCCCGCCAACACGTGGCGCAGGCCGAGCACGGTCACACCGGAGGTGGCGAGGGCGCCCGTCGCGATCTCGTGCCAGGTGCTCGCGGGGTCGCGCCACTCGATCTCGACGACCTCGCCGTCGTCCGGGCTCGCGCCGTGCTCGGGGCGCAGGTCGTCGGCCACGAACAGGTGGACGAGCTCGTCGCAGAAGCCAGGAGAGGCGTAGAAGCGCGTGAGCGGCGACAGCGTCCCGGCCAGGCCGGTCTCCTCGGCCAGCTCGCGCGCCGCGGCTTGCGCCGGCGATTCGCCGTCGTCGATGAGACCCGCGGGGAGCTCCCAGGTCCGCCCGCCGACGGCCGGCCGCTGCTGCCACACGCCGAGGACGCGGCCCGCCTCGTCTCGGGCCACGACCGCTACCGCGTCCGCATGGCGGACGATCTCCCAGCGACCGTCCTCGAGCTCGAGCCGGAGGATGCGCCCTTCGAAGATCAGCTCCCGCACGCGACGTTCAGTTGTCTGCGTCGGGGTTGTAGCGCAAGAAGGCGGGGATGTCGTAGTTCGCCGGGTCGTACGTGCGCGACCCGGCCACGGCGCGCAGCTGGGTGGGGCGCAGGACGCGCGTCGCCTGTGGCTGGTCGAAGCCGGCCGCGATGACGGTCACGCGTACCTCGTCGGCCGCGTCCTCGTCGTACGTGACGCCGAACAGGACGTTGACGTCCTCGACCTCCGTGGCCTCGCTGATCTTCTCGACGATCTCGTGCGCGTCGAAGAGCGTGAGCTCCTCGCTGCCGGTGATGTTGATGAGCAGCTGCTGTGCGCCCTCGACGCCACGCGCCAGCAGGGGCGACTGGGTGGCGCTGTTGGCGGCTTCCTCGGCGAGCTTCTCGCCGCGACCCGCGCCGATGCCCATCAGGACCGTGCCGGCTCCGGAGAGGAGCGTCTTGACGTCGGCGAAGTCGACGTTGATGAGGCCGGGCACGTTGATGACGTCGCTGATGCCACGCACGCCGTGGTACAGGACGCGATCGGCGACCCGGAAGGCGTCGGCCAGCCGGACCTTGCGGTCCAGCGCGGCCAGCAGCCGCTGGTTCTCGACGACGATGAGCGCGTCGACCTTGTCCTCGAGGCGGCGCAGGCCCTCTTCGGCCTGGCGCATGCGCTTCGGGCCCTCGAACTGGAACGGGCTGGTCACGACGGCGACGGTGAGCGCACCCTGCTCGCGCGCGACCTCCGCCACGATCGGCGCTGAGCCGGTGCCGGTGCCGCCGCCCATGCCGGCGGTGATGAACACGAGGTCCGAACCGCGGAGCACCTCGGCGATGCGATCGCGGTCCTCGATGGCGGCCTGCTCGCCGACCTCGGGGTTGGCACCCGCGCCGAGCCCTTTGGTGAGGTGGTCGCCGATCTGGATCCGGGTGTCGGCCAGGCTCGTCGCCAGCACCTGCGCGTCGGTGTTCGCGGCGACGAACTGCACGCCGCGCAGGCCCGTCTCGATCATGCGGTTCACGGCGTTGTTGCCGCCTCCGCCCAGACCGATCACCCTGATGACCGCGTTGTCGCTGTTGCTCATCCCATCACTCCCTCGGGCCCGCGCGCTCGGGCTCTGCGTCGCATCTTAAAAGAAGTCCTTCAGTAGGTCGCGTACCTTGCCGAGGACGCCGCCGTGCGCGGCTCCGTCAGCACGTTCGTGTCGTCCGCGTTGGTGGGTGGCGGACACGACCGGACCGTGGAGCATGCCGTAGCGCACCAGGCCCACGGCGGTCGCGTGGGCGGGGCTGGCGACCACGTCGACCAGGCCCGACACGCCTTCGGGCTTGCCGATGCGCACCGGCAGGCGGAAGCGTTCGGTGGCGACCTGCTCGAGCCCTTGCATGAGCGAGGCGCCGCCGGTGATGACCACGTTGCCGGCCAGGAGCTCGAGCGCGCCCATGCGCTGCTCGATGTCGCGGCGCACCAGGTCGAGGATCTCGACGACGCGCGGCTTGATCA
>SLSM01000148.1 GCA_007130445.1 Trueperaceae bacterium
GAGTCCGGGTGTGGAAAGTCGACGCTCGGACGGACGCTGTTACAGCTCGAAACCCCGACCGCCGGTTCGGCGTACTACCGCGACGGCGACACGGAGGTCGACCTCACGACGTTGTCGACGAGCCAGATGCGCGAGTACCGCCGCAAGATGCAGATCATCTTCCAGGACCCCTTCGCCAGCCTGAACCCGCGCATGTCGGTGGGTGACATCATCGGCGAGGCGCTCACGATCCACAGGCTGGCCCACGGCAAGGCCAAGGAGGCGCGCGTCGCCGACCTGCTCGAGCGCGTCGGCATGAGCCCCGGCCACATGCGCCGCTACCCGCACGAGTTCTCGGGCGGCCAGCGCCAACGCATCGGCATCGCCCGCGCGCTGGCGGTCGATCCCGACTTCATCGTCGCCGACGAGCCGGTATCGGCGCTCGACGTGTCGATCCAGGCGCAAGTGGTGAACCTGCTCCAGGACCTGAAGGACGAGCTCGGCCTGACGATGCTGTTCATCGCCCACGACCTCGGCGTGGTCGAGTACATCTCCGACAAGGTGATCGTGATGTACCTCGGCCGCATCATGGAGATCGCTCCTGCGAAGGAGCTCTACCGCAACCCGGTGCACCCGTACACCGAGGCGCTCCTGTCGGCCGTGCCGATCCCCGACCCGACCGTCAAGCGCGACCGGGTGATCCTCCAGGGCGACATCCCATCGCCGATCAACCCACCGTCTGGTTGCGTGTTCCGCACGCGCTGCCCCATCGCGACCGAGGACTGTGCACACGTGGTGCCTCAACTCGAGCAGGTGGGCGACGACCCGCAGCACTTCAAGGCCTGCATCCACCGCTAGACGGGAGGCCGCCCATGGCGGGCGCACGTCATGAGCACGGCCGTGAGCGCGACGGCGACGACGACCGCTTCGAAGGTGACCGCCCCAAGCTCACCAACAGCGATACGTGGCGGCTGATCTTCGCCACGTATCGCGAGTCGTTCCCCTACCTCCTCGTGTTCATCCTCGGCATGCTGGCCGCGACGTGGCTGGTGACCGTCGTGCTGTTCTGATGTTCGAGCAGGACACGCAGCGGCTGCACGACGCCGTGTTGGCGTTGTTGCCGGTGCGGCACGACGCCCCCGACTTGGACCGGTTCATCGCGTTGATGCGCGACTACCCGTCCCGCGGCGGGAAGCGCGTGCGTGGCCGGCTGGTGCTGGCCTCCACGGCAGCGCACGGTGGCGACGTCGAGCGGGCGCTGCCGGTCGCCGCGGCGTTGGAGCTGTTCCAGAACTGGGTGCTGGTCCACGACGACATCGAGGACGACTCCGAGGAGCGCCGCGGCGCTCCCGCGCTCCACCGCAGCGTCGGTGTCCCCATCGCCCTCAACGTCGGCGACGCCATGCACGTCTACATGTGGGACGCGCTCATCGACCTGCGGACACACCACGAGTTCGACGCCGACGCCATACGGCGCGAGTTCCTGTGGATGATCCACCGAACGGCCGAGGGCCAGCACCTCGACCTGACGTGGGTCGCGGAGGGTCGGTTCGACGTCGGCGAGGAGGCGTACCTGGCGATGGTCCGCCGCAAGACGGCGGCGTACACCGTCGTCAGCCCACTCCGCCTCGGGGCGCAGGCGGCGGGCCGAACGCCGCATCCCGACCTGACGTCGATCGGCGACCGCCTGGGCGCCGCGTTCCAGATCCGTGACGACGTCCTCAACCTCCTCCCCTCCGAGGGCGGCGCGTACGGCAAGGAGTTCGCCGGCGACCTGTACGAGGGGAAGCGTACGCTGGTGCTCGCCCATGCTCTGGCCCACGCCCACCCGGACGAGGCGAGCGAGGCGATCGACCGGCTGCGGCCACCGCGCGAGGAGCGCACGCCGGACGACGTGCGTTGGCTGCTCGACGTGATCGAGCGAACGGGCTCGCTGCGCTACGCCCAAGCGCGGGCCGAGGCGCTCGCGAGCGCCGCGTTGCGCGAACTCGAGGGCGTGCTCGCCGACCTTCCCGGTCGAGCGGCGGCCGACGCCCTGCTGCGCAGCTTGCGCGACCTCACTCAGCGGACCACCTGAGGGCACCCCACCGCGCCACGCCGCCGGCGCCGTCACCGGCCGGGAGCGTCCGTGGCGATCGATGCCGCCGCGTCGGCGTCCGTAGCCCACGCAGGCGACGCGCGCCTCGGGCGGCGCTTGCATGCTGACGGGCATGGCGCCCGTGGTCGGTTGGCGGACGTGCGGCACCGTCCTCGCGCGCGCTGCGGCGCCACTGCTCGACGCGTTGGCGGCGTTGGCGCCGTGCCCCGCGTGTGGTGAGCGACCGGCCCGAGCCCACGGCTGCTGCGATGCCTGCACGACGCGGGGTTGGCGGGCACGACGCGACGGTGACGTGGTGTCGCTCGGCGGTTACCGCGACGGGCTCGGCGATCTCGTCCGCGCTGCCAAGTTCGGCGGCGCGATGCGTCTGCTCGACGTCCTGGGCGCGGCCCTCGCCGACGGCGTGTGCGCGGCGCTGGCCGACTCGCATGCACGTGGGCGGCTCTGGCTCGTGCCGGTCCCGAGCCATCCCCGAAGGCGCGCGGTGCGCGGCGACGATCCGGCGCTCCGATTGGCACGAGCGATGGCGCGGCGCGTCGCGGACGCCCACCGCGGGCGCGGCACGATCAGGGTCGCTCAGGCGCTGCGTCGTCGCGGCATGGGTCCGCCGCAGTCGCGGCTTCGTCCGACGCAGCGTGTCGCGAACGTCGCCCACGCGTTCGACCTCGACCCGCGCTGGCGCGCGCGTGTCGGCGGAGCCGACGTGGTGCTCGTGGACGACGTCCTGACCAGCGGGGCGACGATCCGGTCGGCCGCCGAGCCGCTGCGCTCGGCGGGCGCCGTCATCCGACTGGTCGCGGTGGTGGCGGTGGCTCGGGTCTAGAGCGCGATCAACAGGCCGGTGACGCCGCCGAGCAGGCTGCCGACGATCACCTGTGGGTACGTGTGTCCCAGGAGCGTCTTCAGCGCCGTGGGCTGGAACCCCTCGTCGAAGAGGTGCGCGAGTTCCTGCACGAGGTCGTTGATCAACTGGGCGTGCATGCCGGCCGCGCGGCGGATGCCGCTCGCGTCGTACATGACGATGCCGGCGAACACGATCGCGAGCGCGAAGATCGTCGAGCCGAAGCCCTCGACCATGCCGATCGTGATGGCGAGCGCGGTGACCGTCGCCGAGTGCGACGACGGCATCCCACCGGTCTCCAGCATCCGGTCGAACGCCCAGCGACGCTCCGTCATGAGGACGAGGATCACCTTCAGGACCTGCGCCACGAGTGTCGCCGCCACGGCCGAGATCAGGGGGAGATTGTCGAGCAGGTTCATCGCGCGGTTGCGAGACGCCGTTCTGCTGCTGAAACGGTGTTCTGGACCACCATGGCGACGGTCACGAGCCCCGTCCCGCCCGGCATCGGGGTCACCGCTCCGGCCACGTCCCACACGTCAGGTGCCACGTCACCCACGATCTTCCCATCGATCCGGCTCATCCCGACGTCGAGCACTGCGGCGCCTGGCTTGACCATGGCACCCTGCACGATCCCCGCCCGTCCGACGGCTGCGATGACGACGTCGGCCTCACCGACCACGGCCCCCAAGTCACGCGTGCGGGAGTGGGCGAGGGTCACGGTCGCGTGACGGCGCAAGAAGAGCGCGGCTGCAGGCTTGCCGACGAGGTTCGAGCGCCCGACGATCACCACCCGGCGCCCCTGCAGGGCGATCCCGTAGTGATCGCAGATCGCCTCGAGTCCCAGCGGCGTGCACGGAACGAGTCCGGAGAGCCCCGACCAGAGCCTGCCCACGTTGACGGCGTGGAAGCCGTCGACGTCCTTGTCGGGGTCGATCGCTTCGAGGACCGGCGCCTCGTCGAGGTGTGCCGGCAGGGGTAGCTGGACCAACACGCCGTCCACGCCGTCGTCTTCGACGACGGCGACGACGCTCGCCATCAGGGTGGCTTGGTCGGTCTCCTCCGCCAGAACGAGCGTCTCCGCGTCGACGCCCACGCGCCGAGCGAGCCGCTGCTTGCTGCGCACGTACGACGCGCTCGCCGGGTCCTCGCCGACGCGGACGAACACCAGCTTCGGTGGACGCGGCAACGCCGCGACGCGTGCCGACACGCGCTCGGCGATGGCGTCCGCGACGGCGCGGCCGTCGAGCGATGTGGCTCGCATGCCCGACATCACACCACGGCAGCGCCGCGCTCGGACGCCTGCCGCAAGACCTTCGCCAAGACACCGTTGACGAACCGACCAGAGTCCTCGCCGCCGAACTTCTTGGCCAAGCGCACGGCCATCTCGACCGTCACCTCTCCCGGCACGTCGAGCGCCGAGCGCTCCGCGAGCGCGAGACGCAAAACGTTCAGGTCCGTCTGCGCCATCTGGCCGAACGTCCAACCCTCGATGAGCCGCTCGAGCTCGGCGTCGATGCCGACGCGACGCTCGGCGAACGTCCGTACGAGCAGATCGGCGAGCTGCACGGTGTCTGCGTCGAGACCTTCGCCATACGCGTCGTCGCCGTCGTCGAGCACGAGCTCGGTCCGGAGCTCGTCCCACACGTCGAGTACGTCGAACCCCCCGCGCTCGGCCTGGAACAGTGCCTGGAAGGCGAGTTCGCGGGCGCGGCGCCTAGCCACGCGATCGTCCCTTGGTGGCCCTGGGCTTCGCGCCGGTCTTCGGCTTCTCCGACGCCGCGGCCCTGTCCGCCGCTGCGACGGCTGGCGGCACGTCGACCGCCTCGACGAACACGTCGACGCTGCGCACGTGCAGGCCCGTCATGCTCGCGACGGCCTGGCGCACAGACTTCTGTGCCCGCTTCGCCACCTGTGGGATCTCCGCGCCGTACGACATCGCCACGGTCAACGAGACGTCGACCTCGTTGCCCTCGCGCTCGATCTGGATGCCCTTGGCGCGCCGACCGGTGAGGAACTCACCGACTCGCGCCGGTGGCGCGATCGCCCTGACACCCTCGACTTCGTCGAGCGCGAGTTGGGCGATACCGTACAGCACGTCCTGCGAGAGCTCGAGTTGCGGTTTCGGGTCGCTCACGACGTCATCCTCCTCGCGATGAAGCTGGTGGTCACCGCGCCACGACGATAGAAGGCATTGTCCAACACCCGTAGATGGAACGGGACGGTCGTGGACACCCCCTCGATCACGGTCTCACGCAACGCCCGATCCATGCGCGCGATGGCCTCGAGGCGGGTCGGAGCCCACGCGATGATCTTGGCGATCAAGCTGTCGTAGTTCGGTGGGATGCGGTAGCCGGCATAGACGTGGCTGTCGACGCGGATGCCTGGACCGCCGGGCCAGTGCACGTCCGTGACGGTGCCGGCAGACGGCCGGAAGTCCTTGTCCGGGTCCTCGGCGTTGATGCGGACCTCGATCGCGTGCCCACGCACGGCGATGTCCTGTTGCCTGAAGGCGAGCCCCTCGCCGGCGGCGAGCAGCAGCTGCGCCTGCACCAGATCGACGCCCGTGACCATCTCCGTCACCGGGTGCTCGACCTGGATTCGGGTGTTCATCTCGGAGAAGTAGAAGCGCCCCTCGCGGTCCACCAGGTACTCGCAGGTACCGGCGCCACGGTACTGGATCGAGCTCGCGAGCCGGACGGCCGACTCGGCGATGGCTGCGCGGGTCTCGTCGTCGAGCATGGACGGCGCCTCCTCCAGCATCTTCTGGTAGCGGCGCTGGATCGAGCAGTCGCGGTCGAACAGGTGCACCACGTTGCCCTCACCGTCGCCGAAGACCTGGATCTCGACGTGGCGGGGCTCCTCGAGGTACTTCTCCATGTACATGGCGGGGTCTCCGAACGCCGCGCGCGCCTCCTCTTGAGCGTTCACGAAGGATCGCTCGAGGTCGACCGGCGACTGCACCACCCGCATCCCACGGCCACCGCCACCGGCCGAGGCCTTCAGGATGACCGGGTACGCGATCTTGGTCGCGAACGCCGCGGCCGCGTCCAGGTCGGCCAGGGGCTCGGACCCGGGGGTGACCGGCACGCCCGCGGCGACGGCCAAGCGCCGCGCGTTCGCCTTGTCGCCGATGCGTTCGATCGTCTCGGGTCGCGGACCGATGAACACCAGGTTGTGCTCCTCGCACTTCTCGGCGAACTCGGCGTTCTCGGCCAGGAACCCGTAGCCAGGGTGCACGGCCTCCGCACCCGTCACGATCGCAGCCGACAGGAGGTTGCGGATGTTCCGGTACGACCCTCCGGACGCCGCCGGGCCGATGCAGATCGCCTCGTCGGCGAGGAGCACCGGCAGCGAGGTTTCGTCGGCCTCCGAGTAGGCCACCACGCACTTCACGCCGAGCTCACGAGCGGCGCGCAGCACACGAAGCGCGATCTCACCTCGGTTGGCGATCAGGATCTTCTTGAACATCGTGCTCCCCGGCCGCTCAGCTCGGGTCGATCCGGAACAGCACCTGGCCGTACTCGACCGGGTCCTCGTTCTTGACCAAGACCTCGACCACTGTGCCGGCGACCTCGGCTTCGATCTCGTTCATGAGCTTCATCGCCTCGATGATGCACAGCACGGCACCGACCTGGACCCGGTCACCAGGCTTGACGTAGTTCGCCACGTCGGGTGCAGGAGCGGCGTAGAACGTGCCGACGATCGGGGCGGTGACGTCCACCACACGCGACGCCGAGACGGGATCAGCGGCCGGCGCCGCTGGCGCCGCCGCGACGGCCGCACCCACCGGCGCAACGTCGCTCGAGGCAGTGACGGGAGGCGCCGGCGCAGACTCGGCGGCGATCGCGTGTGCCGGCCGGACGGCGCTACCGCTGCGCACCAGCCGCACACGCTCTACCACGCCGTGCTCGTCGCGGCGCTCGACCTCCATCTCGAAGACGTCCGCCGCGTGCATGGCTTCCATCAGGCGCTTGACGTCGGCAGGACGCATCAGGCGCGTCCCAGGTACTCACCCGAACGGGTGTCGACGCGCACCGTCTCGCCGGGAGAGACGAAGAGCGGCACCTGGACCATGGCCCCGCTCTCGAGCTTCGCCGGCTTGCTGCCCCCGGAGACGGTGTCGCCCTTGACGCCGGGATCGGTCTCGACGATCTTCAGCTCGATCACGTTCGGCAGGGTGACCTTCAGCGCGCGCCCCTGGTAGTAGTCGACCGTCACCTCGACGTTCTCCTTCAGGAACCGCGCGCCATCGCCGATCTGTCCACGATCGAGCGTCGGCTGCTCGAACGTCTCGAGATCCATGAACGTGAAGGTGTCGCCGTCGGCGTAGAGGTACTGCATCGGCCGGTAATCGATGAAGATGTCCTGCAGCTTCTCGCCACCGTTGAAGGTGCGCTCCACGATCGAGAGCGTCTCGAGGTTGCGGAACTTCGCGACCACCTTCGCGCCGCCGCGGCCGATCTTCTGATGTTGGTACCCGAGGCACTCCCACAGGCCGCCGTCCATCTCGACCTTGGTTCCGTTGCGCAGATCCGTCACGCTGATCATCGTCAGTCTTCCTCCGAGGGGTGGGGCCGGCCCTTCCGCTCGCCGTCGGCCCTGTGGGCCGCCCTGTGGGCCCGCGCCCTGTGGGCCGTCCCGTGGGCCGCCCTGGGGGCCCTCAGCACGCGGGGGCCCGGCTGGAGCGGTACCGGCACAGTCTAGCACCGGCTCCCCTCGCGGCGTTCCGCCTCACGCCTCGTCGAGCGCGATCTCGGTCGGAGCGTAGCGCATGGCGTCGAGCGCCGACGCGAACGCGGCGTCGTCCAGGTAACCGCCCGTGATCGCCACCAGCGCCGCCTCGAGCAGGTTCGTGGCGAGGCTGCGGCCACCGTATCGGGGCGTCGTCGTGACCAGGCGCGCCGCGCCGGCGTCGCGGAGGAAGGCGACGTCCTCACGCGTCGTCGTGTTGGTGAGCACCATCATGCCGTCCATCCGGGCCGGCGCGAAACGGCGGATCATGTGCCAGTCGCCCGCGATCACCTGCGCCCAGTGGTACTGGGCAGCGTAGCGCTCCGTGGTCGCCCCCCGGTCCTGCGCGCCCCCCGTTGCGTAGATCCACTTGACCGGCAGTTGAACCGCCACCGGCCCCACGGTGCGCGCCACCGCGTCGAGGGCTCGCGCCGACCTGAGGAACACCGGCACGCCGAACGCGAACGCCAGGTCGCCGAAGCGGAGGTCCGCCCCGTGCCGAATCAGCGCCTCGGCCATGCCGAAGCGGTCCACCGCGCTCGTGAGGAGCACGCGACGTGCACGCCAACCGACGCTGGCAGCCAACATGTCGATCGTCCTGCGCTCGAGCGTGTGCTTCAGCCCGGCGCCGCAGACCACCGGCGTGCGTGTGGCCGCAGCGGCGAGGTGGCGCGCCTCCCGGAAGTAGTAGCGCCGCGAGCCCCAGCGCAGGTAGAGGTCGATGCCGCCGAGCCCTATCGCGTCGACGTGACCATCGAGCGACGCGATCATCGCTCGAGCCGCGCGCACGTCCCCGTCGACGCCGCGCCGCTCGATCCTGACCTCCTCGCCCAGGAGCGTGATCACCTGGTCGGTGTCGCGCCGTTTCGAACCCAACGAGACGCTGACCGCGCGCTTCACACCGCCCGCCGACCCCGCCGGAGGCGAGCGGCGCTCCGTGTCACGGCAGCGTCTTCCCGTACCACTCGACCACCGGTCTCGCGTCGATCGCGTAGCGGTAGCCCAGGCCCTCCCAGAAGCGCCGGGCGCCGACGTTGCGGCCGTAGATGCTGGCCAGGAGGCGCTTGGCACGGCCGGTCAGGCGCGCCTCGAGACGCTGGACGACGGTCCGACCGAGACCGCGGTCGCGCGCCGATTGGTGCACCAGCAGGAGGTTGACCGTGGCGTCGCCCACCTCGGGGTAGTCGAGCTTGTAGTCGAGGTAACCGACGACCCAACGATCGCTCGCCGCGTCCCGCAGGTCCTCGTCCAGCGAGATACCCGCGATCTCGGGGACGCAGACGAGCTCGATCACGCGACGCTCGTCGCGCTCGGCAGCCGAGAGCTCGGTCGCGACCTCGTCCTGCGTCGGGATGGGGATGCTGATGGTGTCGAAGTATTGGGGGTTGTTGACATACAGCGCGTGCACGATGGACGCGTCCGCAGCCGTCGCGGTGCGCAGGCTGCAGTCGATCTCCGACTGCACCACGCCCACGACGCTGTGGGGCGACGTAGGTTCGCCTGACATCGGATCGAGGCTACCACGGGCCCGAACGTCCTACGTCGTGCCGTACACTCTGGAGCGTGACCGACGCAGCCCCGATCGAGATCCGCGCGCCCGTCGTCGACGCCCACCTCGACCTGGCGCACAACGCCGTGGCGGCCGGCCGCGACCTCCGGCTTCCGCTCGACCTTCTGCGAGACCGGGAGGCGCGGACCGCGGAGACGGCCATGGTCACCTGGCCCGAACTGCGTGATGCGGGCGTCGATCTCGTGTTCGGGACCCTCTACGCGTCGCCGGCGAGGCGCGTTCCGATGCAGCCCGCCGGCCCCGAGGAAGCGCCCGCCAACGCGGCGGCGAGCAGCGATCGCACGACCGGGTACGTCGATGCCGAAGGCGCCCACGCGCAGGCGCTGGCGCAGTTGCGCTGGTACGAGACGATGGCCGCCGAGGGTTGGATCCGCATCGTCCGCAACCGCAGCGACCTCGGCCGATTGCGGCGCGAGCGCGCCGCCTCCCCCACCGGACCGATCGGCGTGGTCATGCTCATGGAGGGGGCCGATCCGGTGCGCACGCCCGACGAGGTCCAGTGGTGGTGGGAGCAGGGCGTGCGCATCATCGGGCCCGCCTGGCAAGGCACGCGCTACGCGGGCGGGACGCGCGCACCCGGACCCCTGACGGCGCTCGGCCGTGACCTCGTCGACGCCATGTCGAGCGTCGGCATGGCGCTCGACGTCAGCCATCTGGCCGATGAGTCGCTGTGGCAGGCCCTCGAGCTGCATCGCGGCGCCGTCCTCGCCAGCCACAGCAACGCCCGGGCGCTCACGCCGACGGATCGCCACCTGAGCGACGACGCGCTGCGCGCCCTCGGCGAGCGCGACGCCGTGGTCGGGCTGGTGCTCGGCAACGCCTTCCTCGACGCCACCGCTGGGCGCAGCGGTGACGTGTCGCTGGCCCGCGTGGGCGAGCACTTCGAGCACGTGCGCACCCTCGTCGGCGCCCACCGCGTCGGCATCGGCTCCGACCTCGACGGCGGTTTCGGCGCCGAGGAGACGCCCGTCGAGCTGACCCGCGGACGGGACTTCCTGCGCTTGGCCGACGCTGTCGACGCCGAGCACCGTGCGAGCTTCCTCGGCGCCGCCTGGTGGTCCTGGCTCGAGCGGTCGCTCCCCGACACGTGAGCGTCGCGCCGGCGTCGGCGCCGGTCGACCCGGGACGCCAGCGCGTGCGAGAGCGCGGGTCGTGGTTCGCGACGCGTGTCGGTCGCGGCGCGGTCCTGGCCCCGATGGCGGGCTTCAGCGACGCACCGTTCCGGCGCTTGGCACGCCACTTCGGCGCCGCCTGGGCCGTCAGCGAGATGGTCTCTGCCCACGGTCTGGCTCGGGCGATCCAAGACGAGCGGGGACTGCAGATCTCCGCCCCATACGAAGGCGAGCCGCTCGTCGTGGTCCAGCTCTTCGCTGCCGATCCCGACCTGGCGGCGCGTGCGGTCGTCCGGCTCGAGCGGGCATACCAGCCCGACGCGTTCGATCTCAACCTCGGCTGCCCCGTGAAGAAGGTGATCAACCGCGGCTGCGGCAGCGAACTGCTGCGCGATCCCGAGCACGCGGCGGCGGTCCTGGGTGCGATGGTGCGCGCCGCGAGCGTGCCGGTGAGCGCGAAGCTGCGCCTCGGGGTCGATGCCGACGTGTCCGTCGAGGTGGCGCAGGCGCTGGTGGGCGCCGGGGCGTCCGCGCTCGCCGTCCACGGCCGGACGGCGGCGCAGCGCTACCAGGGGCGGGCCGACTGGGGCGCCATCGCGCGGGTCGCGGCGGCGGTCGACGTGCCCGTCCTCGGGTCGGGCGACGTGAAGGACGCCGCCGGCTACCGCCAGGCCCGCGCCGCGGGCGTCGGCGTGATGATCGCACGCGCGGCCGTCGGCCGCCCCTGGCTGTTCGCCGACGTCCTCGGTGGCGAGCCCCCGGCAGCGGGCGAGATCGTCACGGTCATGTGGCGCCATGCTCGTGACCACGCCGCCTGGTATCGCGGCGAGCGACCCCTGCGCAGCCTGCGCGGACACCTCGCGGCCTACGCGGGCGAGCTGAGCGTCGCATGCGGCAGGCCCAGCTGGAGCGACGCTCTGCGGGCCGCGCTCGTGCGCGTCGATTCGCTCGCCGACCTGCGCGACGCCGTGCGATCGCTCAGCGGCGTCGACCCCGAGCGGGTCCACGCACGCCTGGGCGACGAGTGGCAGCGCCTGGCCGAGGCCGGCGACACCCGTGCTCGAGAGGCGACTGGGTAGACTGCGGCGATGCCGATGCTGGCGCGCCTGGCGCTGCGAAACCTCCTGAGACATCCCTGGCGATCCACGGCGACCATCCTCGGTGTGGCGCTGGGCGTCGCCGCGGTGCTCGCCACGCTGTCGGTCGGCGCGAACGTCGACGCCAACGTTCGGCGGACGCTCCAAGCCGTCGCCGGGCCGGCCGACCTGATCGTCACGCCCGGGGCCACGGGTCGCGCCGTGATCGAGACCGCGGCGCTCGAGGCCACCGTGCGCGCCGACCCGGACGTCACCTGGGCGGTGCCGGTGCTCAACACCCGAGCCGAGCCCGAGCGCGGCGGCGACGCCGTGTCGGCGTCGCTGCTCCCCGGGGTCGACAGCGGCTTCCAGCTCGGCGGCCGCCTCACCGAGCGCCCCGAGACGCTGCCGCTGAGCCTCAGCAGCGGCCGATTGCCGGTCGCCGGCGCAGGCGAGGTCGTCGTCGGCGAAGGCTTCATGCGCAGCCGCGGTATCGAGATCGGCGCGGTCGTCACCTTCGCCAGCCAAGCGGGGCCGCTGCCCCTCACGGTCGTGGGCGCGATGGACGAGCGGGTCGCGCTGGCGACGACGAACGGCGGTCGCGTCGGCGTCACGCACCTCAGCGACCTGCAGACTGGTGTGGGATTGGCCGGGAGGGCCAGCCACGTCGAGGTGCAGCTGCGCTCTGGGGCCGACGTCGATGCCGCCAGAGCGCGGCTGCAAGGGGCGGTCGGCGACGCGTTCACCGTCACCTACCCCGCCGGCGCCGGCGACGTCACGAGCGGCATCGTGCAGACGCTGCAGGCGGGGTTGCTCATCCTGGCCGCCACCCTGATGGCGCTCGGCGGGTTCATGGCCTACAACACCTTCATGGCGGGCGTGGTCGAGCGCACGCGCGAGTTCGCGCTCCTGCGCACCGTGTGCCTCAGGAGCCGTGACATCCGCAACCTGGCTCTCCTGGAGGCACTCTGGGTGAGTCTCGCAGGGGTGCTGGGGGGACTGCTGCTGGGCATCGGGCTCTCCTACGGCATCACCCGCCTGAACGCGCTCGTGGTCGGGTACGAGTTCAGCCGCGTGGTCGTGCCGCTCGGGCCCGCGCTCGCCGCGGCCGCGATCGGTGTCTCGGTGGCGCTCCTCGCGGCCACGCTGCCGGCGCTCGCCGCGTCGCGCACCTCGCCACTGGCCGCGTTGCGCTCGGTCGACGAGCGACGATCGGGTCCGTACGCGCGCCTCGGCTGGCTGCTGGTGGTGACGGGCGTGATCGCGACGCAGCTCCCGTGGAGCGGCTTGTGGGCGCTGTTCGGCACCGGTCTGGCGATGGCCACGTTCTTCGTCGGCGTGGCGCTGGCGGCAGAGAGCCTGATCGATCCCGCCGTCAGGGTGGCGCGTCCGCTGCTGGTGCGCCTGTTCGGCACGCCCGGGCGCCTCGGCGCAGGCTTCGCCCGCCGCAACGCCGCTCGCAACGGCGTGGCCATCGGCACCGTGATCGTCGGCGTCGGTCTGATCGTCGGCGTCGCGTCGATGACGTCCGGGATCAACCGCGAGATCGCCGCCTGGGTCGATACGACCGTCGTCGGCGACCTGTTCGTGACCTCACCCGTTCCGTTCGCCACCGACTTCGAGGCCCGCGCCGCCGCCGTACCCGGGATCGACGCCGTGTCGGGCGTCGGCTTGCGCGTGGTGCGCTACGAGCCCGAAGGCGTTCCGCGCGGACGGAGCGTGGTCCTGGTGTTGGTCGATCCGGGACGTTTCGACCCCGACGCCGGTTTCGGCACGCTCCAGTACCTCAGCGGGCAGGGCGACGACCGGCGGGGCTTCGAGGCGCTCTCACGCGGCGGCAGCGTGCTCGCCGCCAACACGATCCGCGACCGTTTCGGCGTCGGCGTCGGCGACACGGCGCGCCTGCGCAGCGACGACGGCTTCGTCGAGTTCCCGATCGAAGGCGTCATCGTCGACTTCACGAGCGGTGGCGAGACGTTCATCGCCTCGATCCTCGACCTGGAACGCTTCGGTGGAGGCTCGCCCGACCTGTACGTCATGACCGTGCTGCCGGGGTTCGCTACCGAGTCGGTCCGCGACTCGCTCCTGGACGCCTTCCCAGACACGCTGCTCGACGTGACGCTGAACGCGGAGTACCGTGCGGCGATCCTCGACCTGATCCAGCAGACCTTCACGACGACCAACATGCTGCTGCTGCTGGCCGCGCTGATCGCCGCGTTGGGCGTGACCAACACGCTGGGCATGAACCTCTCGCGACGCGCGTTCGAGATCGCGGTCTTGCGCACCTTGGGGCTCAGGCGCCGCGACGTGCAGGCGATGGTCGTGGCCGAAGGGTTGGTGGTCCTCTCGATCGGCGCCGTCCTGGGCGTCGCCTTCGGCCTCCTGCTCGCCGGCGTGATCACGTCGGGCGCCGAAGCGCTGACGGGATACTCCATCCGGCCGGTCGTCCCGTGGAGGCTGCTCGTCGTCGCTGCCGTCCTGACGCCCGCCCTCGGCCTGCTCGCGTCGCTCGCACCCGCGCGACGCGCGGCCCGCCTGCCTCCGCGCGTCGCACTCGGCGCCGCGGAGCGCGCATGACCCTCGGAGGAGCATGATCCAGACCGCACCCACCAGCCGCCCGACCGACGGTAGCGCCGACGCCGACACCATGGCTCTGGTCGCGACCGGCCTGCACAAGCGCTACACGCTCGGCAGCGAGACGGTCCACGCCTTGCGCGGGGTCGACCTCGCGGTCGGGAGCGGCGAGTTCGTGGCCGTCATGGGCGCCTCGGGATCGGGCAAGAGCACGCTGTTGCATCTGCTCGGCCTGCTCGAGACGCCGGACGAGGGCCGTATCTCGATCGGCGGCACGGACACCTTCGGCCTGGACGACGACGCGTTGACGGAGATGCGTCGGCGCCGCCTGGGGTTCGTGTTCCAGAGCTTCGAGCTCATCCCGAACCTGACCGCGGCCGAGAACGTGCTGC
>SLSM01000394.1 GCA_007130445.1 Trueperaceae bacterium
AGGCTGCGGACGGTGGTGCCGCGGTAGGGGACCGTCTCGACCAGGCCGCTGTTGGCCAACAGCTGCAGGGCCTCGCGCACCGGCGCGCGGCTCACCCCCAGGCGGGCCGCGATCTCGGTCTCGACCAGCGCCTCGCCGGGCCCGATCTCGCCGCTCAGGATGGCCGCTTGCAGCGCGTCGGCGATCTGTTGCCTGAGCGGGCGGGTGTCGACGCCGGCGAGGTTGCCGCGCGGTCTCCGTTCCTCCATCGTCCGTCTGCCACCTTCCTTGACAGGCGAGGGCGGGGACCCTATCCTGATTCACGGATTGTCGACAATCGACACCGCGAGCATAAAAAGTGCCGTCGTCGATGTCAAGCAGCCGCCGGTCGCGATGGCGCACCGCGGCCTCGAGCAAGCCCGATCGCTCGTCCTCGAACAAGCACACCGGAGGTGGCGCCATCACCCGACCCGATCCCTCGCAGAAGTTCGTGGCCGTCCAGATCAGTCCCATAAGCTTCATCGACGAAGGGGTCGAGGCGGTCCTCGACACGCTCCAGGCACGCGTCGGCGTCAACGTGCTGATGATCGGCACGGTGTCGTGGCTCGGCCTGAAGGCCGGCCGGAGCATCTCGCATCAGCTCGACGGTTGGCCCGACCACGGCGTCCCGGAGCCCTTCGCGATGAAGGGCGGCGCCTACTTCGACCCCGACCCCCGCTACTACGCCAACACCTTCATCAAGGACTACAAGGCCAAGGACCCGGAGATGGACGGGCGCAACGTCCTCGACATGGTGATCCCGGCTGCGCGCGAGCGCGGCATGCAGGTCTTCGTCGAACTGATGGAGCCCTTCTTCAAGTACGCCGGACACGGCTCCGTGAACAACGTCGCCATCCCGAACCTGCCACAGGCCCTCGAGATCGACGTCTTCGGACGCATCGGCGGCGAGCCGAGCACCAGCAACCCCGACTACCGCAACTGGATCCTCTCGATGGTCGAGGACCAGGTGCGCAACTACGACCTCGACGGCGTCATGTGGTGCAACGAGCGCCGCAGCCCGCTCGACCAGCTGATCGTAGGGCAGGCCCCGACCGACTTCAGCGCCGCCGCGCGCCGCGAGGCCATCGAGCGGGGCATCGACGTCGAACGCGTCCGGAGCGCCTTCCAGGAGGTGTACCAGTACTTCCAGCGCGCCCGCGCCGGTGAGTGCTTCGTCGACGGCTCGTTCATCGAGTTCCTGCGGGTGCTGCTGCGCAACCCCGAGATCCTGCTCTGGGAGCGCTTCTGGCTCGAGCGCAACAAGGACCTCGACCGCGAGCTCTACGGACTCGTCAAGTGGTGCAACCCAGACCTGTCGTTCGGGCTCAACGTCTGGAACCGCAACCACTTCAACCCGTTCCGTAAGGCGCAGTGGCCGTGGGACGAGCAGACCAGCTACGCCGACTGGGTCAAGCCGATCACCTACCAGCATCAGTCGGGACTGATCTACCACGGCGAACAGAGCGAGCTGCACAAGAGTATCCTGCGCGACCTGACGCCGCAGGAGACGACGCCGATCATGTACAAGCTCCTCGGGCTCGAGGAGGCGCCGTGGGACGAGGTCGTGCAGGCCGGGATGGACCCCGACACCTACGTCCACGGGCAGTGCGCCGATGCCGTGCGCGGCGTCGACGGCAAGGCCAAGGTCTACATGGGCATCGGCGTCGACGCCCCGCGTTCGCGCGCCGACCAGGCGGTCTGCACCCCCGACATCGTGCGCCGCAGCGTGCTCGCCACGTACCGCGCCGGCGGCGAGGGCGTCGTCTTCTCCCCGAACTACGCCAGCATGAAGCTCACCAACCTCGACGGGGCGGCGGAGGCGCTGACCGAGCTGGGGTTGAAGTAACCAAGCATCTCAGTGAATCTTCATACAGGCCGCGGCGTGTTGACGCATACCGCGGCCTGTGCGTATGGTCACGCACGGTCGACTGTCGACAACCGGGCTCGCCGGGTGCGGGGGCCCGGGGCGATCGCTCTTCGGCCGACGACCCAGCGCCGCGTCCCGAAGGGATCGCAGCACCAAGGAGGAACCATGCCACGACGCTTCACAGCCGCGAGCGCCATCCTCGTGATGATCGGCGCCCTACTGCTCGGGAACGCCAAGGCCCAGGGCGACCTCGTCGTCGCCGTGCGCGCCGACGCCGAACCGGCCTCGCTCGACTACCACGTCGATCCCTTCTTCTGGTCGTCGCTCATCAACACGTTCGTCGCCGACACGCTCGTCTTCCTGCACCCGGAGACGAAGCAGTACGAGCCGTTCCTGGCCACCGGCTGGGAGACCACGCCCGACGGGCTGTCGTGGACGTTCACGTTGCGTGACGACGTCGTCTTCCACGACGGCACGCCGTTCAACGCCGAGGCCGTCAAGGCGAACATCGAGCGCGTCAAGGCGCCGGAGACGGCCAGCACGTTGGCGGCCGACCTCATCGGCCCGATCGCCGAGGTCAACGTCATCGACGAGTTCACCGTCCAAGTCGTGTACTCGTCACCGCACCCGGTCGTCGCCCACGCGTTCGCGCGCATCCCGATGTGGTCTCCGACGGCCTTCGCGCAGTACGGCGTCGGCGAGTTCGATCGGCATCTCACCGGCTCCGGTCCGTTCACGCTCGCCGAGTGGGTACCGAACAGCCACATCCGCATGGTCCGCAACGACGCGTACGCCTGGGGCCCCTCGCACAAGAACGAGCCGGGCCCGGTCAAACTCGACAGCATCACGTTCCGCTACGTCGGCGAGGAGACCATCCTCGGGACCATCGTCACGACGAACGAGGCCAACGTCGTCAGCGAGCTGCCCCCGCAGTTCGTACCCGACTACCTCGACAACCCGGCGTACCAGCTCGTCGCCGACCCGGTCGACAACACCGGCCTGCAGTTCATGATCAACGTGACCCGGGCGCCGCTCGACAACCTCGCGGTGCGCCGCGCGATCCGACATGCCGTGTCGAGCCAGGTCATCAACGATCTCGCCTTCGACGGTCTTTGGCGCGAGCTGTACGGCCCGCTCAACACCACCCACCCCTGCTACTGGGACGGAGCGAACACCGCCTACCCCTTCGATCCCGAGATGGCCCGCTCGCTCCTGGACGAGGCCGGCTGGGTGCTGCAAGGCGGCGGGAACGTCCGCGTGGCGCAGGGCGTCGAGGGCGTCGCCGACGGTACGCCGCTGGCGATCACCATTGTGATCATCGGCCGTGAGGAGATGGCCGAGATCGTCGACGCGATGCTCCGCCAGGTGGGGATCGACGTCACGCTCGAACTCGTCCCTGGCCCGGTCCAGCTCGAGCGGGCGCAGAACAAGGACTTCGACATGATCATGCTGCGCCTGCGCGGCAACGACGGCAGCCTCATGAGCCGCGTGTGGAAGGCCGCCAACGACCGCCCTGGCGGTTGGGCCTGGACCGGATTCCGCAACGACGAACTCGAGGCCGTCCTCGACCAGCTCGACAACACCCTCGACTTCGAGGGGCGCTGCGAGCTCGCACGGACCGCGCAACAGATCATCACCGAGTACACGCCGCACCTGCCGGCGGTCGACCAGCCGACCTACTGGGTCCTCAACGCCAACGTCCGCGATTGGACGCTGGGGCCCGAGGGCAACTGGTTCACGGTCTACAACGCCTACATCGAGGATTGACCCCCGGTTTCATGATCGTGCGCGCCGGTTCGCCGGCGCGCATGGTCGCACCCAGGTCACCGCCGAAGCCGCACATCCCAGGAGCCCCCGTTGCTGATCTACATCGGACGTCGCCTGATCCAGCTCGTGCCGGTGCTGCTGCTGGTGTCTGTGATCGTGTTCTTCACCATGCACCTGCTGCCCGGCGACCCGACGGAGCTCATGCTCGCCGGCGCCGAGG
>SLSM01000008.1 GCA_007130445.1 Trueperaceae bacterium
AGGTGGAGCGCCCGGACGCGCTCCTGCCGACGCTTGGCGGCCAGACGGCGCTCAACCTGGCGAAGGCCCTTCACGAGGCCGGCACGCTCGAGCGCTACGGCGTCGAGCTCATCGGAGCGAACTACGAGGCCATAGAGAAGGGCGAGGACAGGCAGCGGTTCCAGCAGGCGATGGCGTCGATCGGCCTGACCACCCCGGCCGGGCGTATGGTCGGCTCGCTGGAGGAGGGGCTGGAGTTCGTCGAGGAGATCGGTTACCCGGCGATCATCCGACCCAGCTTCACCCTGGGCGGCACCGGCGGCGGGGTCGCACACGACGAGGCCGGCTTCCGTCGCGTGGTCCGTCAAGGGCTCCACGACTCCCCTGTTCACACCGTGCTGGTCGAGCAGTCGGTGCTGGGTTGGAAGGAGTACGAGCTCGAGGTGATGCGCGACACGAACGACACGGTCGTCATCATCTGCTCGATCGAGAACCTCGACCCGATGGGCGTGCACACCGGCGACAGCATCACCGTCGCGCCGGCGCAGACGCTCTCCGACAAGGAGTACCAGCGCCTGCGCGACTACTCCATCGCGATCATCCGCGAGATCGGCGTCGACACCGGCGGCTCGAACATCCAGTTCGCCGTGAACCCCGAGAACGGCGACGTGATCGTGATCGAGATGAACCCGCGCGTGTCGCGTAGCTCCGCGCTCGCCTCCAAGGCGACGGGCTACCCGATCGCCAAGATCGCCGCGCTGCTGGCGGTGGGGTACCACCTCGACGAGCTCCCGAACGACATCACCAAGGAAACGAAGGCCGCCTTCGAGCCCTCGATCGACTACGTCGTGACCAAGATCCCGCGCTTCGCGTTCGAGAAGTTCCCGACCGCGCGCGACGAGCTCGGCACGCAGATGCGCTCCGTCGGCGAGGTCATGGCGATCGGGCGCACGTTCAAGGAGTCGCTCCAGAAGGCGCTGCGCTCGCTCGAGCTCGACGTGCGCAGTGCCACGCGCGACCTCACGCTCGAGCAGCTCGAGGCGCGGCTCTACCCCAACCCCCGCCGGCTCCCCGCCATCCTGGAACTGTTGCGGCGCGGCACGTCGCCACAGGTGCTGTTCGAGCGCACCGCCATCGACCCGTGGTTCCTGGCGCAACTCGGGGAGATCGTCGACGCCGAGGCGGAGATCCGTGAGCTGGGCGCACCCGACACGTGGGACTGGGAGCTGTGGCGCGAGATCAAGCGCCTAGGGTTCTCGGACGCCGACGTCGGTCAGCTCACCGGCACCGCTACGGCCGACGTGCGCGAGCTGCGCATCGGCAAGGGGCAGCGCCCGGTCTACAAGACGGTCGACACGTGCGCCGCCGAGTTCGAGGCCTACACGCCGTACCACTACTCCACCTACGAGTGGGAGGACGAGGTGCGTCCGTCGGATCGCGACAAGGTCGTGATCCTCGGATCGGGTCCGAACCGCATCGGGCAAGGCGTCGAGTTCGACTACGCCACCGTCCACGCCGTCTGGGCGTTGCGCGACGCCGGCTTCGAGACGATCATGGTGAACTCGAACCCCGAGACCGTCTCGACCGACTACGACACGGCCGACCGCCTGTACTTCGAGCCGCTCACGCTCGAAGACGTCCTCAACATCATCGATCACGAACGACCGAAGGGCGTGATCGTCCAGCTCGGCGGCCAAACGCCGCTCAAGCTCGCTCAGGGGCTCGAGGACGCCGGCGCGCCGGTATGGGGCACGTCGGCCGCCGCGATCCACGCCGCCGAGGACCGCGACGCGTTCCACGCCCTGTGCGAGCGCTTGGGCATCGCACAACCGGCCGGCGGCGTGGCGAAGGACGCGGCCGATGCGGAGCGGCTCGCCGGGGAGATCGGCTACCCGGTGATGGTGCGCCCGTCGTACGTCCTCGGCGGTCGCGCCATGCAGGTGGTCCACGACGTCGACGAACTGCACGCCTACCTGGAGGTCGTCTACGCAGAGCTCGAGGGCGCGCCCAGCATCCTGGTCGACGACTTCGTGGAGGGCGCCACCGAGGTCGACGTCGACGCCATCAGCGACGGCGAGACGACCGTGGTCGCAGGCATCATGGAGCACATCGAACGCGCCGGCATCCACTCGGGCGACTCGGCCTGCATCGTGCCTCCGGTGACCCTCGGCGACGACGTGCAGGCGCAGATCCGCGACGCCACCATCCGGCTGGCCGAGGCGATCGGCGTGCGCGGCCTGATCAACGTGCAGTTCGTCATCAAGGACGGCGACGTGCTGGTGATCGAGGCGAACCCGCGGGCGAGCCGCACCATCCCGTACCTGTCGAAGGCGATCGGTCACCCGCTCGCCAAGTACGCCGCGCTCGTGAGCGCGGGGCGCAGCCTGCGCGACATCGGCTTCACCGAGACGCCGCAACCGAGGTTCTACAGTGCCAAGGAGGTCGTGCTGCCGTTCCTGAAGTTCGCCGACGTGCTGCCGGTGTTGGGTCCCGAGATGCGCTCGACCGGTGAGTCGATGGGCATCGACCCCGATCCCTACCTCGCGTACGGCAAGGCACTCGCCGGGGCGAACCTGCACCTGCCGAGCAGCGGACGCGTGCGCTGCATCGGCCTCGCCGACGACGACCCCCTGATCGAAGGCCTGGTCGAGTTGGGCTTCGAGGTCGTCATGGGCGAGGGCGCCGACGCGAGCGAGATAGCCGCCGACGCGTTGCTGATCGACGTCGCACACACACGCTCACTGCGCCTGGCCCTCGAGGAGGGGGTGCCGTTCCTGAGCACGCGCGAGGCGGCCGCCTGGTCGTTGGAGGCCCTGCGCAGGGGCCACGCCCGCACGGCGCCGAGCGTGCACGCCCTACAAGACCTCCACGGCGTCACGACGCCGGTCGCAACTCCAGCCTGATCGCACCACGACGCCGCGCCGCAGCCACTCGGGCTGCGGCGCGGCGTCGTGCGGTCGTACGCGCGCTCGGGCGCTGCGCTTCGCTCAGCGGCGCTTGCGACCGGTCGGCTTGCGGTCGATCACCTGGGACACGTCGACCTCGTCGTCGGGATCCTCGCCGAAGTCGGTGCCGAAGCCGCCGCCGAACAGCGCGTCTTGGCCTCGCCTGCTCGTGGCGGACGTGGGTTCGGGCGTGGGCTCGGGCGCGGCGCTCGCACGCTTCGCCGGCGCGGGCACCGGCACGGCTTCCCTCGGCTCCGTCGAGCCGCCGCGGCCGCTCGAGGGCGCTTGGGCACGCGACTTGGGCTTGGGTGCGCTGGGCCGTTCTGGGACGCGCGGCTCGGGCGCGGGGCCGGACGCGCTCGCCTCGACGCGCGCGAAGTCGACGTCTTCGGCCCCGATCGGGTCGAGCGTCGACATCACGTCGTCGTCCGAGAAGCCACGCACGCGGGGCCGCTGCCGCTCGGGAAGCCGAGCGCGCAGCGAGGTGGCATACTCGGCCACCTGATCGAGAGCGTCGTGGACGCGGTACCGCAGGCAGAACTCGCCGTTGTCGACCTTGCTGATCAGGTGGAACGGGGCCTCGGACAGACGCTCGAGCACGCGCACGATCTGATCGCGCGACACGTCGGTATCGCCGACCAGGTCCTCGATCACGAAGACAGCCGGGGCGCGCAGGCCCGCGAGGCGGGTGAGCACCGCAGACACGACGCCCTTCTCCTGCACGCGCTTCGCGACGCTGCGTTCGAAGCGCTCGAGGCCGTACTCGAACATGCCGTCGCGCTCGAAGTGCGGCTCGAGGTCGACGGGGCCGAGCATGACCGTGCCCGTCAGGTCGACCACGCGCTCGAGGCCCGCCCACGACCAGAGCGTGGCCCGCGCGAGGTCGGCAGGGGCGGTCAGGCGGTGCAGGTCACGGTGGTCGCCGACGACCGCGAGGTACGTCG
>SLSM01000297.1 GCA_007130445.1 Trueperaceae bacterium
CCGCAACCTCGAGCTCAGCAGCACGCTCATCAGCCAACGCGCTCGCCTCAGCCAACGACGCCTCCAGCGCCGCACGCTCCGCAGCCAACGCCTCCGCCTCGGCCGTCAACGACGCACGCTCTTCCACGAGCGCATCACGAGCAGTCGCCAACTCCGACTCCAGACCGGCGACCTCGGACTGCAACGCCGCACGATCCGCCTCGAGCGCCGTCAACGTCGCCCCGGCAGCCTCGAGCTCGGCCGTCACGACCTCGAACTCGGCCGTGCGCGTCTCGAGCGCCTGGTCGCTCTCGGCGACATCGGACTCGAGCGCCGCGATGCGGTCGTTCGCGGCGGCAAGGTCGGCCTCGCGCGCAGCGAGCGCGGCGTTGGCCTCGTTCAGTGCAACCTGCAGCTCGCCCGTCCGCGAATCGAGCGCGACGGCGAGCACCTCGAGCTCGGCAGACCGCGCCGCAAGGGCGCTGGTGCGCTCGGCGAGTTCGGCTTCGACCTCGGCGAGTTCGGACGCGAGCCGGGAGGCCTCGGCGGCCTCGCTCGACAGCGCCGCGGTGCGTTCCGACAACAGGGCGTCGAGGGTGGCAAGGCCGGCCTCGAGTTGCGCCACGTCGGCGGCGCGTGTCGAGAGCATCTGGGTGCGCTCGGTGACGAGCGCCTGCAGTGACTCGAGATCGCCCTCGAGCTGGGCAACGGTCGCCTCCACGTCCGCGCGGGCCGCCTGCTCGGCGCCGAGCTCCGCGCGCGCGGCGGCCACCGCGTCGGCCTCGGTACGGACGGCCGCCGAGAGGGCGCTGACGTCCTGTTCGAGCTCCGTGGTCCGCGCCTGTGCGGCGTCGCGCTCCGCGATCGCGGCCTCGGCGGCGGCCGCGGCTTCCTCGGCGGCAGCGGCGGCGGCCGCGGCCTCCTCGAGCGCAGCGTCGCGCTCCGCCTGCGCGGTCTCGACACGCTCATCGGCATCCGCAAGGGCGTCTTGCGCCTCCTCGTTCGCGGCCTCGGCCTCAGCCGTGGCTGCGTCGCGCTCGGTAACCGCCGTCTCGGCTGCGGCCTCGGCCTCCTCGGCAGCGGCGGCCGCGGCAACCGCTGCGGCGTCGAGCCGCTCTACCTCGGACTGCAGGTTCGACACCTCTGTCGTGAGGCGCTGGTTCTCCGCCTCGAGATCCTGCTCGCGCTGGCTGGGGCCGCAAGCACCGGCAAGCACGAGCACCAGCGCTGCTGCGAGCCAGGCAAGGGGAACGCGTTGCACGTTCTTCCTGAGCATGTCGTCATCCTCCTCTGCTGAAGGGAAACGGGTTCTCTCGGTCGATCCGGACGGTCCCAGCATACGCGCCCGGCGCAACGCCGGTGTCAGCCTCGTGCCGCCCGCCGCCGAAGCTCGGGGACGCGCAACGCGTACCCGAGCAGCGCGAACGCCACGACCGTGACGACGCCACCGCCCGCCACGAGCGTTGCAGACGCGACCCACGGCGTCGGCGCCCAGGCCGACACGAGCGCGCCAACGGAGACGCGCGCCAGCGTCACGGCGAGGAGCGAAGCCACGCCCACGCGCAGCGCCTGCAGCGCCACCGCCCGCACGTCGAGCCCTTCGGCCCGCCGCAGCCACGCGAGCAGCACGAGCGCCTGCAGCCCCATGGCGATCGCCGTGGCCCACGACACGCCGGCGATCCCGAGCCGGGGCGCCATGAGCACGTACAGCAGGGCCGTGAACAGCGTGAAGGCCACCGACAGCGCCACCGGAGCGCGCACGCGCTGGCGCACGAAGAACGGGCGCAACAGGTAGTTCACCAGGCCGGCCGCGGGGAGTGCCACGCCGAGCGGCGCGAGCGCCAGGACCGCGAGCGCGATGGCCACCTCCTGCCCGGCTGCCGGCTGGAGCAGCTCGAACACGGTGCGCACGGCCGGCTCGGCGAACGCGTACGTGGCAGCGCCTGCCGGGAGCGTCAGGAGCAGGATGAAACGGGCACCGGCCTCGAGTGTGGCGCCGAAGGTGCTCGCGCCCTCGGCAGCGAGGTTGCCGAGGCGGGCGTAATAGGCCATCGCAGGGCTGATCGCGAACAGACCCAGCACGAGGCTGAAGAGCATCGTCGCCAACGCGTAGGCGGTGACGGCACCGGCTGGGAACAAGGCGTCGTTCGACACGATGCGCTGAGCGACGACGTTGAGCACTTGACGCGCGCCGGTGGTGAACGCGAACGGGGCCATCAGCGCCAACGCGAGCGGCAGCGACGCATGCCAGACGCGACCGAGCAGTGGCGCGACGCCAGCGCGCCACATCGCGGGCCACTGGACGAGCGCCTGTGCGACGCCACCGAGGACGACGCCGAGCGCGAGCCAGCGCGCCTCGCCGGGGAACGTCAGCATGGCGGCGATCGCGACGACGTTCAGCAGCACCGGCGCCCAGGCCGGCGCGAAGAAGCGCTCCTCGGCGTTGAGGACGCCCATGGCGAGCGCGGACAGGCTGATCGCGAACAGCACCGGGAAGGTCAGCCGGACCAGCTGCACGGCCAACGCGCGATCGACGTTCGACTCCCGGGCGAGCAGCAGGTCTACGATCCACGGTGCGCCGAGCAGAGCGAGCGCCAACAGCACGGCGTTGGCGAGCGCCAATACGCTCACCATCGCGCCGGCGAACGCTCGCCGATCGTCGCCCTTCAGGCGCTGGTAGATCGGGATGAATGCGTTGGTGAGCGCACCCTCGGCGAGCAGTTCACGGAACAGGTTCGGCACGGTCCAGGCCAACCTGAACGCGTCGCTGGCCCGCACCGGGAAGAGCGCGATCAGCAGCACCTCGCGCAGCAGGCCGCTGGCGCGCGAGACGAGCGTGCCCCCCATGAACGTGAGCGCACCCCGTGCCGACGAGCGGCGCGGCGTGGCGCTCCCGGGTGTCGAGGGCGCGCTCACGGTGGGCCGCTCACGCCGCCCACGCGCCAGCACGGTTCGCCGGCGGTGGCCTCGGGTCGGGGGGTGCGTCGCGGGGCCGGGTCCATGCGCTCCTCGTCCTGGGCACCGAGCAGCGGGCGGCCGACGAGCCACACGTGCCGGCGCGAGGCGTCAGGGATGACGCTCGCGCCGACGATACCGCGACGTGTCGCCGTGGGTCAGACGACCTGCTCGGCCTCGAGCTCGCTGCGCTCCAGCCACGTCGCCTCGGGCACCACGCCTGGATCGAGGGCGGGCCCGGTGTCCGGCCAACCCTGGTTCTGCTTGGTCATCACGCTCTCGACGTGCATGTCGTGCTCGACGACCACCTGGCACGACAGGCGATGGCTGCCGAGCAGGTCGGCGTCGCGCAGGCGCACGAACTCGGCGCGGGTCATGGTGCTGTTCTCGCCGTCGTGGACGACGACACGGCACGTCGTGCAACGGGCCTTGCCGCCACAGCGGTGCCCGATGTCGATCCCGGCTTGCTCGATGGCGATGGTGAGGCGCGTGCCGGTCGGCACGTCCACCGAACGGTCATCGACGGTCACGGTCGGCATGATGGTCCTCCAGGTGCGCTCGTTGCGCAACCGGTCGACGGTACGGCACGACGCCGGACGCGAATGCACTCTGGTACACGCTTCCGAGACCGGTGGAGCCGGCACTCGGCGTGCGCCGGAGCGGGGCCACGTGATGGGACGCGGCTCAGCGTCTGCGGTGGGCCTGCCACGCGGCGCCGATGATGCCGGCCTCGTTCCGCAGGGCGGCGGCGGTGACGGGTACACCCACGTCGAGGCGGGGGCCGATCTTGTCGTCGAAGCGCTTCGAGACCCCGCCACCCAGCACGATCAGGTCGGGCGAGAACAACCCCGTGAGGTAGCGCAGGTAGGTGTCGAGGCGCTTGGTCCAGCGCTTCCACGACAGGCCCTCCTCGCGCCGGGCTCGATC
>SLSM01000108.1 GCA_007130445.1 Trueperaceae bacterium
CGCCTGCGTTGCCCACGCCGAGCCGGGCGCTGACGCGGACACCGGCACGAAAACGCAGCCCCTTGACGTGGCCCGCCATCTCGTCGAGGAGCGCGTCGTCCACGGTGTGCCTGACACGCTCCAAGAAGGCGCCGAGACCGTCCGGGCCGATCGCGCCCGCGTGCGCGTCGGCGATCGCACGCATCTCACGGAAGGCGTGGTGGTACACGCGGATCAGCTCGATGCCGTGGTGCACGATCGCGTCCGCGCGCCGCACCAGCCCCCAGTAGACGCGCCGTCGCCGCTCGAGCGTGCGCTCGGTGAGATCGAACAGCGCCCGCACGACGTCGGGGTGGGCCAGGCAGGTGCGCAGGACCGCCTGTCGGTGCGCGATGGCGCCTGGGTCGGTGAGCGGGTCGAGGAGCACGCGGTGGGCGATGCGCTCGATCGTCGCGTTCCCGGCGCCCATCGCCCGGAGCAGCGGCTCGAGCTCGAGGTCCTGGGTCAGGCCGCGGCCCTCGTGCGAGGCCGGCGCCGTGAGGTCGACGTCAGCGTCGGCTGACAGCAGGCGTGGCCTCACGGGGCGGCCCTGACGCGGCGCGTCGTCTCGGCGCCGTCCATACGTGCACGCCTCACGAGCCGAGCCGGCGCCTCAGCGCCTCGTACGTGAGACCGTGCGCCTGCGCGATGGCGAGCGCGTGCGCGCGCCCGTCCGCCGCTCGGCGTTCGATGCGATAGGTGCGCCGCGAGGGGTCGCTCGGGTCGACGGTCGCGACCACGCTGGCGACGCGGCTGTCGCCGGAGGCGAGCTCGTCGGTGAAGGTCACGACCACGCCGATCGCGTCGGCGGCGAGGATCCGCTCGAGCGTGGCGCGGCCGAGGGCGACGGCATCGTCGGTCGCGGTGGACGCGAACGCCTCGTTCATCACCACCACGCTTCTGGGACCGAGCCGCTCGAGCATGTCGCCCAACCGCGCGAGCTCCTCGCCGAGCCGGCCCTGCAGCGTGCGCAGGTCCTCGTCGCGCTCGAAGTGGGTGAGCAGCGCGTCGCACAGCGGCAGCCGCGCGGAGCGAGCGGGCACCGGGCAGCCGAGCGCCGCCAGGTAGTGGAGCTGGCCGAACGCGCGGGCGAAGGTGCTCTTGCCGCCCTGGTTCGCGCCGGTCACGACGAGGACGCGTTCGCCGGCGTCGAGGCGAACCTCGTTGCACACCACCCGGCCGGCGGACTCGAGCAGCGAGGTGGCCAGTGCGACGTCGAAGACGCCCAGCGCCTCGACGCGCTTGTCGGCGCTCGAAACGGTCGGGAGGCAGAAGGTCAGACCGAGCGGCTCGAGGCGCTCCGTGTGCTCGAGGTAGGCGAGGAAGAACCGGACCTCGTGGGCGAAACGGTCGAGCAGCGGCTCGACGAAGGTGGTGTGCGTCTCGACGAACCGCTCGAGCGTGGCGAAGGTCGCCGGGTGGTGCCGCGCCACGAGGTCGAGGACGGCGGCCTCGGCCTCGCTCATCTCGGTCACCTCGATCCGCTCGGGCAACGCCTCGGGAGCGTCCGCGCGACGGAAGCGGTGGAAGGTGCGCTCGATGTCCACTCCGTAGTCGTGCCGGTCGCGTGCGCGTCGGACGTGCACGCGGTCTTCGAAGATGGTGAGGGCGTACGCGACGGCGTCGAGGTCGCCGACGAGGGTACGGGCGTCCTGGTCGAGCGTGCGGAAGGTCTCCGACGCGACGTAGGCGCGCACGTGGTCGGCGACGGTGCTCAGGGCGCGCGAGGCCGGAGGCCGGCGCTCGAGCGCGCCAGCCAGCGCGAGGACGGCGGAGCAGTACAGCGACGCCGCGTCCAGGTGCAGCCGTTGCGAGCGGCGCGGACGGCGCGAACGCGGCGTCCAACGGCCGCGCGTGCGCAGGCGCCCGAGCGAACGGGCGAAGGCGGTGATCGCGCGGCGCAGGTCGGCGTCGGCGAGGTCGAGGAACACCTCGTGGCGGTAGGCGACGTCGTCGGGGTCGCGCAGCAGCGTGTGGAAGTGCGATCGGAGGTCGTCGAGGTCGTCGTCGACGAGGACGGCGTCGATCACCTGGTCGAGGTGGAGGTCGACGCGACAGGCGTCGGGCGTCGCCGCCTCGGCATGCGTGTCCGCTCCGGGGCGGCGCAGCACGCTCACGCCACCGCCGTGCGCACCCTGGGTCCCGTGGCTCGCGTCGAACGGCATGCGGCACGCTAGCAGAGCGTCGGCCCTGGTGCCGCTCGCCTCGTGACGACACGGCAGCGCGTCCGGCGCCACACGGCGCCGGACGCGAGCGTACGGGCTGTTGCTCTCAGACGCGCTCGAGCGTCACCTCGACGGGCCGCGTGATGGTGTTGCACACGGGCGAGTGGGCGTGCACGAAGCGCAGCAGGTCGTCGAGGTCTGCGTCGCTGCAGTCGGCGTCGACGTCCATGCGTACGCGGATGCGTTCGTAGCCCACGGCGGCGCTCGGGTCGAGCGCCAGGAAGCCCTGGAGGTCGAGGTCGCCCTCGAGCTCGGTGGCGAGGCGGCGGATCTCGATGCCGCGCGCGGCGGCGTGCAGCACCGTGGTGGTGGTGATGCAGCCGGCGAGGGCGTGCAGCAGGAACTCGACCGGGTTGGCGCCCTCGTTCGCGCCGAGCAGCACGGGCGGTTCGCCGTTGACGAACTCCCAGGCCTCGCTGCGCGAGGTGTCCTCGGCACCGGCGCCGTAGAACGACTGGATGCGTGAGCGGTTCTCGCCGCCCGACACCCAACGGTTGCTGGCGCGGAACTCGAAGCGGGCGAGGGCCGGCTGTTGCTGGAGCAGGCCGACGGTGCCGTGCATCTGGGCGAGGTCGAGACCGTTGAGGGTCGCGGGCGTGGTGGCGAGCGTCGTGGACATGGTGTCTCCTTCGGTGCGCTCGCGCTTCCCCGGCGAGTCGCACGAGCAGGGTAGGGCCTCGGACACCGTCGTCGTAAGATGCGTTCGCGTCACTTTCGGTTCGTTCGTGCCATGAAGGTGCGGCCGGACACGTGGCGATCGGAGGACGGCATGCCCAGCGTGGCGATCGTCGCGGTGCCCGAGACGGCCGGCTCAGCGCTCTACGGGATGGTCGACGTGCTCTCGGCCACCGGCACGGTCTGGAACGAGCTGACGCGCTCGGGGCCCGGCGAAGCGGCCTTCGACGTGCGGATCGTGTCACCCACGCGCGAGGCGTTCACGTGCGGTCACGGCATCCCCGTGCACCCGGCGGCCTCGGTCGCGGACGACCCGGTGGCCGACATCGTCATCCTCCCCGAGCTCTGGCTCGGTCCCGACGACGACGTCCGCGATCGCCACCCCGACCTCCTCGCCTGGATCCGAGGCCGCTACGACGACGGCGCCTGGCTCTACTCCGCCTGCTCGGGCGCGGTGATGCTCGCTGCGACCGGCCTGTTGGACGGCTGCGACGCCACCTCGCACTGGGGTTACGCCGACCTCTTCCGAACGCACTACCCCAAGGTGCGCTTCCGGCCCGAACCGACGCTGGCGTTCGCCGACCCGGCCGGCCGCATCGTCACCGCCGGGGGGACGAGTTCGTGGCACGACCTGGCGCTGCACGTGATCGCGCGCCACGCCAGCCCGGGTGAGGCGCTCCGGATCGCCAAGGTGTACCTGCTGAAGCTGCACGCCGAGGGGCAGCTGCCGTACCGCCCGCTGGTGCGGGAGCTGCCCGACGCCGACGCCGCGGTGCGCGCAGCGCTCGACCATCTGCGGGTCCACTTCCGCGACGACGACGCGGTCGCAGCGACCGTCGCGCGCGTCGGGATCGCTGAACGCACCCTCAAGCGCCGCTTCAAGGCCGCCACCGGCACGACGCTGATCGAACACGTCCAGCATCTGCGCGTCGAGGAGGCGAAGCGTGCGCTCGAGGCAGCCACGCTCCCGGTCGATGAGGTGGGTGTCCAGGTCGGATACGAAGATCCGTCGTTCTTCCGCCGCCTGTTCAAGCGCCTGGTGGGGTTGACGCCGAGCGCCTACCGACGGATGTTCCAGGGCGTCGGTTCGGTGGCCGCCGGCCACGTGTCCGCAGCGGCGAGCGTGGAGGTGATGGCGCCATGAGCAGCCTGGTGGTATTCGACACGACCTACGGCAACACCGAGATGGCGGCGCGGGCGGTGGCGGAGGTGCTCACGCGGCACGGGCCGGTGCGCACGCTGCGCGCCGCGGACGTCAAGTCGGGCCATCTCGAGGGCGTGACGCTGCTGGTGGTGGGCACGCCGTCGCGCGCCTCGCGCCCGAGCGACGCGATTCGCGGTTGGCTCGCCGGCCTCACGCTGGGGCAGTTGGCCGGCGTCCGAGTGGCGGCCTTCGACACGCGGCTCGACGACGATCGCCATCGTCTCGCCGCCTGGTGGGCGCGGCGCGTCGGCCGCGCCGCCGACGCGGTCCTCGCGCGCCTCGAGGATCTGGGCGGCGAGGGTGCGGCGGCGACCGACGGCTACCGCCTGGAGCGCGCCACGGGTCCGTTGCTGCAGGGCGAGACGAACCGCGCCCGCGCGTGGGCGGAGGCGCTGGTCGCGGCGCGCGAACGGCTCGGGAGCGAGCGCGGCGACGCGACGTAGCGGCGGCCTGCGTCGTCAGGCCGACAGGTTCACCGCGCTCGTGTCCATCACGGCGCGGAACAAGCGGTGAAACGCCAGCGCGTCGGCGGCCGTGAAGGCGATGCTGCGCTCGCCGGCGCGCTGCACGCCTGGGATGGTGAGGCAGGCACCGGCTCGCGCCTGGTGGTCGAAGTCGATCTCGATGCGGGCACCCGACGCCAGGCGCCACGGCGGCGCGTCGCGCGCGGCCAGCAGCGCGCGCTCGGCGCCCTCACGGATCAGTCGCTGCGCCCGCGCCGGGTGGAGGTGGATGGCGGAGTGGGTCGTGTACCCCTCCTTCACCACCACGCCCACCACCTGCTCGCCGAGGAGCGTCCGCACCTGCGCCACCGCCTTGTCGTCGCCGGTCACCAGCGTGACCGGCACGTCGAAGTGGCCGGCGACGGCGGCGTTGATGCCGAACTCGCCGGTCGAGACGCCGTCCAGCCGGACGTCGTTGACGTAGCCCGTCCAGGTGTGCGCCAGCGGCGCGTGCGGCGTGCCCGCCTTGGCGTGGTACCCGACGAAGAACACCGCCCCGACGCCCTCCTCGTCGATGCCCTGCATCATCCCGAGGGCCTTGTCGGAACCGCTGATGAAGCGCACGCTCTCGTGCAGGTCTTCGGGGACGAGGTTGCGCATGCCGTTGTGCGCGTCGTTGACGATGACCTCGTCGGCACCGGCTGCGAGTGCCCCCTCCACCGCGGCGTTCACCTCGCGCGTCAGACGTGCGCGGGCCCGCTCGTACTCGACGGTCGAGCTGCGTTCCCCTCCGTACTCGGGCGGCATCACCTGCACCCAACTCGTCACGCCGCAGACGCCCTCCATGTCGGCCGAGATCAACACCTTCATGCAGTCACCTCTCTCGCGAACGGCGTACGATCGTTCCCGCATCGTATCTGTGTTCGTCGTTCGATCGCCGTTGCCGGTGCCCGCTCGCGTGCGCGGCACGGGATCGCCGAGTGGGCGGGACGGACGCTCGAGGCCGTCGGACAGGGCATGGGGTACCCTGACCGCCGGAGGTCGACGATGGTGACGAGCCAATCGATGCCCCACGGTCCGTGGGACGTCGAGTATTTCAAGGCGAACGGGTTGTACTTCCACCTCGTCGAAGTCACCGAGATCGCTCCTGGCAGCGCTCGCGTGCACGTGAAGGACCGCGGCGAGATGCTGATGTTCGGCAGCTACTCGTACCTGGGGCTGATCGGGCACCCTGCGATCAACGCGGCGGCGCACGCAGCGATCGAGGCGTTCGGGACCGGGACGAACGGCGTGCGCCTGTTGGCAGGCACGCTGCCGCTGCACAACGAACTCGAGGCGAGCATCGCTGCGTTCAAGGGCGCCGAGGCGGCGATCGCCTTCGCGAGCGGGTACATCGCCAACATCTCGACGATCGCGGCCCTCCTCGATCGCCACGACACCGTCATCTGCGACAAGCTCGACCACGCCAGCATCGTCGACGGGTGCCTGCTGTCAGGTGCCAAGATGGTGCGCTTCCGGCACAACGACCTCGAGCAGTTGGAAGAGCGCCTCGAGAAGGCTGACGCGCGCCACCGGAAGATGGTCATCGTCGACGGCGTGTACAGCATGGACGGCGACATCGCCGACCTGCCCGGCATCAAGGCGCTGTGCACGCAACACGACGCGCTGTTGATGGTCGACGAGGCCCACTCGCTCGGCGTGCTGGGCGCGACCGGGACAGGGATCGAGGAGCACTTCGGGCTCCCGGCCGACACCATCGACATCAAGATGGGGACGTTCAGCAAGGCGATCCCCAGCGTTGGTGGCTTCGTCGCTGGCTCTGCCGAGATGGTCACGGCGCTCAAGCACAAGGCACGCGGGTTCATCTACTCCGCGGCGCTGCCGCCGGCCTCGGCCGCCGCGAGCATCGCCGGGCTACAGGTGATCCGCGAGGAGCCCGAGCGGGTGCGGAGCCTGCAACACACGTTCGGCCACTTCCTCACCACGCTGAAGGCCGCGGGGTTCGACGTCTTGTCCAGCCAGGCTGCGATCGCGCCCATCATCTGCGGCACGCCAGAGTTGGCGACCCGGTTGATGATGCACTGCGTGGATCACGGCGTGTTCGTGCAGGCCATCTTGCCGCCGGTCGTGCCCGCGGGCCTGGCGCGGCTCCGGGCGACGGTGACCGCGAACCACACGATCGAGGACATCGACCACGCGGTCGACGTGATGACGGCTGGTGCTCGAAAGCTCGGCATCCTGTAGGCGTTCGGGCCTACGTTCGGTGTGCTTCCGCCGTCACGCCCCGCTCGCGTCGCAGGTACCAATCGAGCACGCGGGCGGGCAACAGCGAGCTCAGCAACGCCCCGATCCTCGCGTCGCGCCCGACCAGGTAGCGGATGCGTGGTCGAGTCGCGGTCAAGGCCGACGCCACGACGGTGGCCACGTCCGATGCGGGGATGCCCGTCCGTGCGGCTCGGAGCGCCCGTTGCTTCGACCGCTCGATCGCGGGTCCGTAGAACTCGCCCGCCTCGGTCGGCAGACCGTCGAGCAGCGCTTCCGCCGCGGCCGCGGACTTGGCCCAGATCGGCGTCACGACCTTCCCCGGCTCGACGAGCGAGACGGGGATGTCCCACGCCGCCAACTCGCGTCGGAGCGTGTCGCTGAGCCCCTCGACCGCGAACTTCGACGCCGCGTACGGTCCCAGCAGCGGCGTCGCAACGAGTCCCGAGATCGAGCTGATGTTGACGATGCGGCCGCGGCCGGCGCGCAGGAGCGGCAACGAGGCCTGCGTCAAGGCGAGCAGGCCGAGCACGTTCGCCTCGAACTGGGCCCGCACGGCCGCGATCGGCACGAACTCCAGCGGGCCGCCGACGGCGATGCCCGCGTTGTTCACCAGGCCGGAGAGGGCACGGGCACCGTTCTCGTGCGCGACGGTGTCGATCGCGGCGGCGATGCTCCCGGCGTCCGTCACGTCGAGCATCACCGGGACGATGGAGCCCTGCGACTCCGTCCGAAGCGCCTCGCCGGCCCGCGCCTCACGAACGCCAGCGAACACCCGCATGTCGCGCTTCGCGAGCTCGAGCGCGCAGGCTCGGCCGATGCCGGTCGAGGCGCCTGAGATCAAGATGCCGCTCTTCACGGCCTAAGCGATAACACGTCGCCCGCATCGCGACACCGTGCACGGCGTCGTGACGCCGGGCGCCGTGCGTCAACTCGGGTGCTCGTCGATGTGCGATGCCACGGCGAGCAGGACGACGTAGGCCGCGACGAGCGCCGTCACGATGCCCCCAACGACGAAGATCAGGGTCGGTGGCATGTCAGCCCTTCTTGAGCGCCGCGCGCATGAAGCCGCCGAAGGCGAGGATCGATGGGACCCAGAGCCCTACGAACAGGCCCTCCTCGCGCCATCCGGAGAACCACAGGTAGATGGAGAACACGAAGGAGAGGAACGCGGCGGCTAGGAGGACGTAGTCGGCTGGCTTGAGCATGCTGTGTCCCTTCGGGCGACCGCACAGCGCGCCGTCGATGGCGTTCATGCGGGCCGGTGATGCGTCCTGGGGAGGCGCGTCCAGGGGTGACGCCCTGCACCAGGCTCGTGACGTGACCGTCCGAGCACACCCCGCCGTGGACCGACGCCGCGCTCGAACACCACACGTCGCCTCTCCACACCGCCCACCGCTGGATGCACCATGCTAGACGCCGAGATCGGTCGCACATGTCGGCCAGGTGTCGCGGCGTGCCGGAGGGCTACCTCACCGTGCGCCGAAGGTGTCGCACGCGCTCGGGTCGCCGGTGTCGAAGCCGGTCCGGAACCACGCCATGCGCTGCTCCGACGAGCCGTGCGTGAAGGTCTCCTGGTGGGGGGTCCGCCCCGCAGCGTGGCCGAGGCGGTCGTCACCGACCGCCGCCGCGGCGTTCAGGCCCTCCTCGAGGTCGCCGTGGCTCATGATGCTGCGGGCGTCGGCCGACGCCGCCCACACACCCGCGTAGCAGTCGGCCTGCAGCTCGAGCGCGACGGAGAGGCGGTTGGCGTCCGCCGGCCGTGCCTGCTGCTCCGTGCGGACGGCGTCCATCGTCCCGGTCGCCTGCTGCACGTGGTGGCCGATCTCATGGGCGATGACGTAGGCCTCGGCGAAGTCGCCCGAGGCGCCGTAGCGTTCGCGCAGCGTCTCGTAGAACGACAGGTCGAGGTACACGCTCGTGTCGGGCGGGCAGTAGAACGGTCCGACGGCCGCCGGTGCGACGCCGCAGGCGGTCTCGACGGCGTCGCGATAGAGCACGAGCCGGGCCTCGGGGTAGGTGAGACCGCTCTGCGAGAACATGGTGCTCCACGTGCTCTGGACGTCGTCCAGAACGAACGACACGAAGCGAACGTGGTCCTCTTCGGCAGCCAGGTCCGCCTGCGACGGTGGTGCCGGAGCCGGCCCCGTCTGCGCCCCACCACCGAGCCCGAGGAGGGCGAACAGGTCGACGCCGGTGATGGCGCTGAACGCGATCAGCAGCAAGACCCCACCGATGCCGAGCGGCACACCGGCTCGGGCGACGGGTCCCTTGCGCGAGCGGCGATCCTCGAGATTGCGACTGCGTCCTCGGTCCTCCCACTTGATGGCGTCACCTCATGTCTGGCCCGGCGCGCGCCGGCACTGGCGGGAGCGTGGAGGTCCACCACCATCATGGGGCCGCGCCGGGTTCGGCCGGTGACGGATGAGCGCTGCGGGCACCGGTACCCTGCCAGCGTGATCGGACCGCTCGCTCGCACGGTGGCGTTCACGGTGGTCGTGCCCGGCACGGTCGCCGGCCTGATCCCGTGGGGCCTGCTGGCGCTCGAGCCGAGCGCCTGGCGCATCGGCGCCGCAGTGCTCGGTTGGCTCGGCGCCGCGCCGATCGCGTTCGGCGTCTGGCTGTACGCCTGGTGCGCCTGGGGCTTCGCGACGGCGGGTCGCGGCACGCCGTCGCCGCACGACCCGCCTCGCGAGCTCGTGACGACCGGACCGTACGCACGCTCACGCAACCCGATGTACGTCGCCGTGGTCGCCGTCGTGGTCGGCCTCGCGGTCGCGAACGGGTCCCTGGCGCTGCTCGCATACGCGCTGGTGCTCGGCGCGTCGTTCCATCGACGCGTGGTGCGCTTCGAGGAGCCCGTCCTGGCGAGCGATTTCGGCGATGCGTACGCGGCGTATCGAGCGCGCGTGCCGCGGTGGTGGTGAGCGCTACCGACGATCTCGCCATGGCGCGCTCGAGACGCGGCGCGTCGGGCCGAGCGCACCGTCCGCGTGTACCGACGTCAGACGACGCGGTCGGGGAAGGTCGGGGCGCGCCACGCCTGGGCCGCGCGCTCGAAGGCGTGAGCGTAGCCGAGCAGTTCGGCGTCCGAGTACGCCGCGCCGATGAACGAGAGGCCCACCGGCAGGCCGTGGATGAAGCCTGCGGGCACGCTCACGTGCGGGTAGCCCGCGACGGCCGCGTGCATCGAGCAGCCGGGGATCCTGCGATCACCGTCGATGAGGTCGACCGTCCACGCGGGCACCCGCGTGGGCCCTACGAGTGCGTCGAGGGTGTGCTCGCGCAGCGTGCGGTCGATGCCCTCGGTGCGGGCGAGGCGGATGCAGGTCGCACGAGCATCGAGGTACGCCGCGTCGTCCAGGCCGGGCTGGCCTTGGGCGAGTTCGAGCAGTTCTTGTCGGAAGTAGGGCATGACGCGCTCCGCGTGGCGCGCGTTGAACGCGATCACCTCGTCGAGGCTGCGAACGGGCGCTGTGGGGTGGTCGCGCAGGTACGCGTTCAGCCCCGCCTTGAACTCCACGAGCAGCACGGTGCGCTCGGCCTCGGCCAGCGGCTCGGTGGGGCCGAGGTCGATGTCCTCGACGATCTCGGCCCCGAGCGCGCGAAGGTGGGCGAACGCCTGCGCGGCGACGGCGTCTGCTGCCTCGTGGTACCCGACCCATCCGCTGGGCACGCCGAACCGTACGCCGCGAAGGTCGGTCCGCGCCGACGCCGTGGCGAACGCCGAGGGCGGCCGGTCGACCGCTGCGCTCGTCGCCGCGTCGCGTGGGTCGGCGCCGGTGATCGCGTCGAGGACGATCGCGGCGTCCAGGACGGTGCGGGTCATCGGCCCTGCGGTGTCCTGCGAGGCCGAGATCGGGACGATGCCGTCGCGGCTGACGAGCCCGACGGTCGGCTTGAGCCCGACCACGCCGTTCATCGAGGCCGGAGCGGTGATCGAGCCGTCCGTCTCGGTCCCGATGGCTGCCGCCGCCAAGCCGGCGGCGATGGCCGTCCCGGAGCCGGCGCTCGACCCGCCGGGGCTGCGGTCGAGCGCGTAGGGATTGCGGGTCTGTCCACCGCGGCTGCTCCAACCGCTCGAGCTGCGGCTCGAGCGGAAGTTCGCCCACTCGCTCAGGTTGGCCTTGCCCAGGATCACGGCGCCGGCCTCGCGCAGCCGCGCGACCAGGAACGCGTCGCGCTGCGGGCGGTGGCCCTCCAGGGCGAGCGAGCCCGCGGTGGTGGTGAGGGCGTCGCCGGTGTCGATGTTGTCCTTCAACAGCACGGGGATGCCGTGCAGCGCGCCGCGCGGTCCCGAGCGTCGTCGCTCGGCGTCGAGGTCTGCGGCGATCGCGAGCGCGTCGGGGTTCGTCTCGAGCACGGAGCGCAGCGTGGGGCCGGCGCCGTCGATCGCGTCGATGCGCGCGAGGTAGGCCCGAGTGAGCGCCTCGGAGGTGGTCTCGTCGCGCTCCATGCGCGCTTGCAGGTCGACGATCGAGCGGTCGTGATGGGGCACGCGCACCTCCGCGGCGATACGAGCGGCCCGGTGCCCCCGCGACCGGCCGTGCGACCGCTCGGAGCCCTACCCGGCCGGGCGTCACGCCAGCGTAACGCGCGGCGATGGATGCTGCGCGCCGACACCCTGCGCCGGCCATCGTGCCGCTGTACGGTATCGAGGAGGTCGCACATGGTTCGAGTGGACGAGTGGCGCGGACGCTGCGGCGGTCGTGCGGCTGCACGGCGCGTCCTGCCAGGAGGGGGGCCGGTGCGTGGGCGTCGGTGAAGGCATCGTCTTCTTCGTCGTCGGCCTCGGATACGCGTTGATCACGGGGGTGGTGGCGTGGCGCGCCTTCGGCACGGTGCGCGTAGCGCGCGCCAGCGTGGACTGGCCGAGCGTCGACGGGGTGATCGTGCAGGCCGACGTCGTGCACGACTTCGTTCGCTCGGGACGCTACCAGCGACGGGTCTGGGTCCCGTCCGTCCGGTACGAGTACCAGGTGGACGGCGAGCGGTTCGTGCACGACGCGGTCGAGGTGTCACGTCCAGAGCATCGCGAGGTCGCGCCCATCGACGCGATCGTCAGGCCCTTCCGGGTCGGTGCGCGGGTCGCCGTGTACGTCGATCCCGATCGTCCCCAGCGGGCGACGCTCGTCACCGGCGTTCAGGGCCGCGATCGGCGCCGGCTCGCGGGATGGTTGCTGCACGTCGGGCTCGGGTTGGCGCTCGCGGGACTCGGCGTGCTGGGCGTGTAGGTCGGTTGGCCGGACGACATGCGCTTGGCGCCGCGACGGGTGCGCGGCTCGAGCGCGGACGTACGATGAGGGCGTTGCGATCGGGTTCCCCGAGCGCCCAAGGGAGCGCCGTATGCCCCGACCCCGTGCTCGACACCCTGCCATGGGCGCTCACCCGTCCGCCGAGCCTTCATCGGCGGCGCCGAGCCCGCCATGGCTGTGGTGGATGCTCCTCCATCGGCTGGTGCTGTTCGCCGCGGTGCAGGGAGCGATCGCGTTCGCGCTCTGGCTCGGCGCCGACGACGCGTGGGAGCGGAGCATCGCATGGTGGCCGCTCTCCGCGGCGGTCACGGGCCTGTGCAGCCTCGCGCTGCTGCGGCGGAGTCTGCATGTCGAAGGCAGCCGCTACCGCGACCTGCTGCGCTTCGATCGCGCGCACCTCCGCGCCGACGTTCGGACCACGCTGCTCCTCGTCGTGGCGACCGCCGTGCTCGCTCTGGTCCCGAACATCGGCATCGCGATGCTCCTGTGGGGGGATCCGTTGATCGCCGTCGACATACTGGTGCGACCACTCCCCCTGGCTGCGGCGTTGGCGCTGCTGATCGCGTTCCCCGTCGCGATCGGGCTCAGCGAACTGCCGGTCTACTTCGGCTACGTGCTCCCGCGCCTGCGACGCCACCTCGGGCGGCGCGTGCCGGCGATCCTCGTCACCGCTACCGTGCTCTCCTTGCAGCACGTCACCCTGCCGCTCGTGTTCGACTGGCGCTTCTTGCTCTGGCGGGCGCTGATGTTCCTGCCGTTCGCGCTCCTCCTCGCCGTCGTCCTCGACCGGCGGCCCCGGCTGCTGCCCTACCTCGTGATCGTCCACATCGTGCTCGACGTCGGCGCCGCCGCGCAGGTCCTGCTCGCCTCCATGCCATGAGACCGTTGGTCCGCAGGCGTAGGTCGGCGCGCGCTCCTGACGCCTCCGGACGCTACGGCAGGGTGTGACCCGCCGACCGGTAGAGGGCGTACCACTCCTCGCGCGTCAACTGCACCTCGCTCGCCCGACAGCACTCGCGCAGCCGCTCCACCTTGGTGGTGCCGATGACGGGCTGCATGCGCGCCGGATGACGCAGCAACCAGGCGATGGCGATCGTGGTGGGCGACACGCCATGACGGTCGGCGGTCTCTTCGAGGGCGGCGTTGAGCGCTGGGAAGGCGTCGTTGCCGAGGAACGTACCCCCTTTGGCTCCATCCTGGACGGGTGACCAGGGCTGGATCGTGATGTCGTTCGCGCGGCAGTAGTCCAGCACGTAGCCGTCGCGGTCGACGGCGGCGTCACGTTGCATGTTCACGTGCACGCCGCTCGTGATCATGCTCGCGTGCGTGATGCTCAACTGGAGCTGGTTCGCGACGAGCGGTTGGCGCACGGAGCGCTTCAGGAGGTCGATCTGGTGCGGGTGATGGTTCGAGACACCGAAGTGCCGCACCTTCCCCTCGCGCTCGAGCGTGTCGAAGGCCGCCGCCACCTCGTCGGGCTCCACCAGGGCGTCCGGGCGGTGCAAGAGCAGCACGTCGAGGTACTCCGTGCGCAACCGCCGCAGGATGCCGTCGACCGAGGCCAGGATGTGTTCGCGCGAGAAGTCGAACGTGCCGAGGTCGGGGCGGATGCCGCACTTCGACTGCAGGATCAGCTGTTCGCGCACGCCGGCGGTCATGCCGACTGCTTCGGCGAAGACCTCCTCGCACGCGCCGCCGCCGTAGATGTCGGCGTGGTCGAAGAAGCGGGCTCCCTCGTCGAGGGCCGCGTGCACGAAGCGCTCCGCTTCGCGGCGCTCGAGCGTGTCGATGCGCATGCACCCCACGGCCACGACCGGGACTTCCAGCTGGCTCGTTCCGAGTCTCATCGTTCGCATGGTGTTGGACTCCTTCGCGTGCAGGATAGCCGAGGGCGGCGCTTCGCGCGGCGGAGCCCGTTCGCCACTCGTCGGCCACCAGTAGACTGCCTCCACCGGCTCGTCATCCGTGCGGCGATCCCGCCGCCCAGCGAGGAGGAACCGACATGAGGTACCGCACCAGCATCGCCGCCACGGGCAAGAGCACCACCGGCATCCCCGTCCCAGACGAGGTCATCGCCGGGCTCGGGGGCTCCAAGCGTCCGGCCGTCAGCGTCACGCTCAATGGCCACACGTACCGGAGCACGGTTGCGACGGTCGACGGCGCGGCGATGGTCTCGCTCAGCGCCGAGAACCGGGCGAAGGCCGGCGCCGCCGCAGGCGACGAGGTCGA
>SLSM01000391.1 GCA_007130445.1 Trueperaceae bacterium
GGCGGGCACCGCGTCTGCAACGACGAACGGCGGAGCCGAAGCTCCGCCGCGCGCGTGGTGACCCCTACGAGATTCGAACTCGTGCCGCTACCTTGAAAGGGTAGTGACCTAACCGCTAGTCGAAGGGGCCTCGCTTGGTGGGTCGTACAGGGCTCGAACCTGTGACCCGCTGATTAAAAGTCAGCTGCTCTACCAACTGAGCTAACGACCCAACAGCGTCGATGAGTATATGGAGTGTGGTGGTGACGCGTCAAGTCGGTGTAGTGGTGCAGCTGGCTTGGCCCGGTCCGGGGCGGTTGCCTCTGGCCGCTGGCGATCGAGCCACGTTCGCTCGCGTCTTGTGACGCTGGCGGCGCGTTGCTAGACTGAGAGACGCATGAGGTCGTGAAAAGCGGCACGAGGTCCGCTCTTCTCGCCTCCACGCCGGCCGGCCGTGGGCCGGCCGCATTGCTGACGTCGAACGTCCTGCGCTCGCGCGGGCGCGCCCGCCGACGGCGAGCGAGAAAGCGAGGGGTCGAACCGTGTACGAGAGCGTCCTCATGATGTTCCTCGCCGCCGGCTTCATCGGAGCGGCGGCGCTCGTGGTCGGCGCGCTGCTGGGTCCGAAACGCGCCAGCGCCACGAAACTGGCGGCCTACGAGTCTGGCGTCCCCGCATCAGGCAGCGCCCGTGAGCGCTTCCCGGTGCACTTCTACCTGGTCGCCATGCTGTTCATCCTCTTCGACGTCGAGACCGCGTTCTTCTTCCCGCTCGCGGTCGCGTACGGCGTCGCGCCACAGTTCCTGTTCGTGCAGGCCATCATCTTCGTTGCGATCCTTGCGGTGGGCTACGTCTACGTCATCCGCAAGGGCGTGCTGAACTGGAAGTGAGCATGGGTCTGAAAGACCTCTTCGAGAAGGACGTCCAAGAGCTCGAGCGCGACGGCATCCTGTTCTCCACGCTCGGCAAGCTCGTCGCGTGGGGGCGCAGCAACAGCCTCTGGCCGGCCACCTTCGGCCTGGCCTGCTGCGCGATCGAGATGATGCAGTCGACCAACGCGCGCAACGACATGGCCCGCCTCGGCTCCGAGGTGTTCCGCGCCAGCCCCCGCCAGGCCGACGTGATGATCGTGGCAGGGCGCTGCTCGAAGAAGATGGCGCCCGTCATGCGCCGCGTCTTCGACCAGATGCCCGACCCGAAGTGGGTCATCAGCATGGGTGCCTGCGCGAGTTCCGGCGGCATGTTCAACAACTACGCGATCGTCCAGAACGTCGATTCCGTGGTCCCCGTCGACGTGTTCGTGCCGGGCTGCCCGCCGCGGCCCGAAGCGCTCATCTACGCCGTGTTGCAGCTCCAGAAGAAGGTGCGCGGCGAGGTCTTCGACCAGGACGGCGTCGAACTGCCGATGGTCGAGGGGTGGACGCGATGACGACGGAGACCGCCGCCGCGCCACTCGGGCCCCTGACCGAGCGCGTGGTGGAGTCGTTGGTCGGGCTCGGCGGCCGCCTGGAGCGCGAGCCGTTCGAAGTCCGGGTCGTGCTGCCGGCACGCGCCATCGTCGACGCGGTCCGGACAGCCCGCGAGGCGGGCTTCGACCTGCTGTCCGACGTGTTCGGCATCGACTGGCTGCGCTACCCGGGTCACCAGGGACCGCGCTTCTCCGTCGGCTACAACCTCTACTCGATCGGACACGGCGAGCGCCTGTTCCTGCGCGTCGACGTCGACGACGACGAACCGGTGCCGAGCATCACGGGGGTGTGGAAGGCGGCGACGTTCGTGGAGCGCGAGGTGTACGACATGTTCGGCCTGCGCTTCTCCGGTCACCCCGACCTGCGCAAGATCCACACGCCCGAGGACCTCGAGGGTCACCCGCTGCGCAAGGACTTCCCGCTCGGCGAGACGCCGACGCTGTTCAACGACGGCCGCTTCCTCGATCCCGCCGCCTTCCGCGCCGGCATGATCGGTGCCAGCGGCGGACTCACCGGCTGGGTGGGTGGCGCGCGCAAGGGCGTGGTCGCCGAGCAGGTCGATCCCGCGCCGGCCACGCCGTGCGCCGGGGCGACGAGCGCCGACGAGGGGGAGCGATGACCGTCAAACCCGCCGGCTACCAGGCGTTGACGCTCTCCGAGGAGCGCACCGGCGACTTCGAGACCAAGCTCATGCGCATCAACGTCGGACCGCAGCACCCCAGCACCCACGGCGTGCTGCGTCTCGTGGTCGATCTCGACGGGGAGCGCATCGCGCGCATCAGCCCCGTGATCGGCTACCTGCACACCGGCTTCGAGAAGACGATGGAGCATCGGACCTACCAGCAGGTCGTCACGTACTCGAACCGGATGGACTACGTCCACTCCTTCGGACACGACCTCGCCTACGTGCTCAGCGCCGAGCAGCTGATGGGGGCCCGGGTCCCGGAGCGCGCGCAGCGCATCCGCGTGATCCTCACCGAACTCAACAGGATCTCCAGCCACCTCGTCTTCTTCGGCACCGGCATCCTCGACATGGGGGCGCTGACGCTGTTCTTCTACACGATGCGCGAGCGCGAGCAGCTGCTCGACATTTTCGAGTCGGTCACCGGCGTGCGCATGAACTTCGGCTACTTCCGCGTCGGTGGGCTCTACCAGGACGTGCCGGAGAGCTTCGAGCACGACGTCCGCGCGTTCATCGCCTCGTTCCCGAAGATGCTCGACCAGTACTCGGCGCTGTTCGCGAAGAACGACATCTTCGTCAACCGCACCACGGGTGTCGGCGTCATCCCGATCGAGCGCGCCCTCGAGGACGGCCTCACGGGCCCCAGCCTCCGCGCCAGCGGCGTGTCCCTCGACTTCCGCAAGGCGCAGCCCTACTCGGGCTACGAGGACTACGACTTCGACGTGCCGGTGAGCACCGCCGGCGACGCCAACGCGCGCTTCGCGGTGCGCTTCCAGGAGATGCGCGAGAGCCTGAAGATCGTCGAGCAGGCGCTCGACCGGCTCGAGCCGGGCCCGGTGAGGGACCCCGACAGGCGCATCAGCCTGCCGCCGCGCAACGAGCTCGAGACCTCGATGGAGGCCGTGATCTTCCACTTCAAGCTCGTCACCGAGGGCTTCCACCCGCCGCGAGGGAGTGCGTACGTGCCGACGGAGTCGGCGCGCGGCGAACTCGGCTACTACCTCGTGTCTGACGGCGGCTCGATGCCGTATCGCGTCAAGGTGCGCGTCCCGAGCCTCATGAACCTCCAGTCCCTCGAGAGCGCCTGCGTGGGCGGTCTGTTCGCCGACATGGTCGTCAACATCGCCACCATGGACCCGGTGATGGGGGACGTCGACAAGTGAGCACCAGGCACCGACTGCCCACCGTGACGCCCTTCTTCGCCGACAAGCGCGAACGCCTGGACGAGATCCTGGGCCGTTACCCCGACTACGGCCAGCGCAGCGCCCTGATGCCGCTGCTGTGGGAGGTCCAGCGCGCCGAGCGCCACGTCTCCGAGGCGCGCGTCGCCGAGATCGCCGAGATCCTCGGACTGCACGCCACCGAGGTCAAGGGCGTGATGAGCTTCTACGGCACGTATCATGAGCACCCCGTCGGCCGCTACCACCTCCAGGTCTGTCGGACGCTCTCGTGCGCGCTCGCGGGCGCCGACGAGCTCGCCGACTTCCTCGAGGAGGAGCTCGACCTCGTGAACGGCGAGACCGACGCCGAGGGCCGCTTCTCGCTGCAGTTCGTCGAGTGCCTCGGCTCGTGCGGCACCGCGCCGGTGCTGCAGGTGAACGACACCTACTTCGAGCGCGTCTCGCGTTCGCGCTGCCGAGCCCTCGTCGACGCCATGCGCCGCGACGCGCTCCCCGAGCCGACGCGTGAGCGCGGCGGCGACAACGAGGCGGCGGAAC
>SLSM01000111.1 GCA_007130445.1 Trueperaceae bacterium
CGCCGTGAGCCGAGCCCGACCCAGAACCGGACGCGACCATGTTCAGCTACATCCTCCGTCGCCTCGCCCAGATGCTGCCGCTGCTGTTCTTCGCGTCGGTGGCGATCTTCGCGCTCGTCGCACTGCAGCCGGGCGACCCGCTCGACGAGCTGCGGATGCCGAACCCGCTCATGACCTCCGAGCAGTTCGCGCAGCTACGGCGCGCGTATGGGCTCGACCAGCCGATCTACGTCCGGTACTTCAAGTGGCTCGGCCGCGCCGTCACGGGCGACCTGGGGCGATCGCGCACCTACGGCCTGCCGGCCGGCGAGTTCATCTTCGAGCAACGACTCCCACGCACGCTGATCCTCACCGTCACGAGCCTGACGATAGCGTTGCTCATCGCCATCCCCGTCGGTATCTTCTCGGCGGCCCGGCAGTACTCTGCCGGCGATTACGCCATCACGTTCTTGTCGTTCGTCGGTCTGTCCACGCCAAACTTCTTCCTGGGCATCATCTTGATGTACCTGTTCGTCATCTGGTTGCCGGAGACCTTCGGGATGCGCTCGCTGCCCGCCGGCGGCATCCCCAACCTGATGCTGTCCGACCTGCAGTCCGGTCACGTCACGCTGGGCGAGTTCGCCGGGCAGTGGGCACGTCACCTGGTGCTGCCGGTGTTCACGCTCGCGAGCGGTTCGATCGCGGCGTGGACGCGCTTCATGCGCGCCTCGATGCTCGAGGTACTGAACCAGGACTACGTCCGGACCGCGCGCTCGAAGGGCCTCACCGAACGGAAGGCGCTCTACAAGCACGCGCTCCGCAACGGTCTGATCCCGATCGTCATGCTGGTCGGCCTGTCCATGCCGGCACTCTTCAACGGTGCGCTCATCACCGAGACGATCTTCTCGTACCCGGGGATGGGCCGGGCGATCTTCGACGCGCTCATCCACAAGGACTTCAACGTCGCGATGGCCGCCCTGGTCTTCATCGCCATCCTCGTGGTCTTCTTCAACCTCGTGGCCGACGTCATGTACGCCGTCGTCGACCCGCGCATCCGCTACGACTAGGAGCAGGCGTGGCCGTTCCCGTTCCCCTCCAGCAGCGATCGCGAATCTCCGAGAGCCTGTGGCAGCTCGCGTGGCGCAAGCTGCGACGTCACCGACTCGCCATGGCGTCGCTGGTGGTGCTCGGGCTGCTCATCCTGACCACGGTGTTCGCGCCCGTGATCGCCCCCTACGACCCCGTGGCGCAGCCGCGCGGCGCGGGCCTGCGAGCGCTCTACTTCCAACCCCCCTCCAGCCAGCACTGGCTCGGCGCCGACGACCTCGGCCGCGACGTCTTCTCGCGCCTGATCTACGGCTCGCGGGTGTCGTTGCTCGTCGGCTTCCTGGCGGCCTTCTCGAGCGTCCTGGTGGGCACGTTCATGGGCACGATCGCGGGCTTCTTCGCCGGTCGACCGCTGCGGTTCTACGTCGGACCCTTCGCCCGGGGCGCCGGCGAGGGTGACGAATGGCGAGCGCCCTTCGTGATCTGGCGGGTGGTGTCGTGGTTCGCCTTCTACGCGCTGCTGTGGTTCGCCGGCTCGATCGCATGGACGCTCGCCGCCGGGCCGGTACGCACCGGCTTGGGGGGCGAGTGGACCACCAACGCGGTGCTCTCGACCATAGGGCTGGGCGTGAGCTGGACGGTGTTGGCGGTGCTCGCATGGCGCGCCGCCACGGTGCGCTTCCGCATCGACCTCGACACCGTGATCAGCCGCCTGATCGACTTCATGCTGACGCTCCCGTCGCTGCCGATCCTGCTGGTGCTCTCGGCCATCCGCCGAGATCCGAGGTCGGGCATCGGCCAGTGGATGTACGACGTGTTCGGGACCGCCTCGAGCGTCGTGATCATCATCATGATCCTGGTGCTCTTCGGCTGGATCACCACCGCGCGGCTGGTGCGTGCGGCCTTCCTGTCGTTGCGCGAGCCGGAGTTCACGATGGCCGCCCGGTCGTTGGGCGCGTCGAACCTCAGCATCATGTTCAAGCACCTCGTCCCCAACGCGATGGCACCCATCATCGTCGAGGGCACCCTCCAGGTGGGCATCGCCATCTTGGTCGAGGCCGCCTTGTCGTTCCTCGGGTTCGGCATCCAGCCACCCGTGTCGACCTGGGGCAACATGCTCACCAACGCCCAGACGTACATCTTCTACGCCCCCTGGTTGGCGTTCCCGCCGGGCGTGATGATCGTCGTGACGGTGCTGTCGATCAACTTCCTCGGGGACGGCCTGCGAGACGCCCTCGATCCGCATCGGCAACACTGAGCGGCGTCGAACGATGGGACGCGGCCGGTGCTAGCATGCCGGGCGTGAGGGACACGCAGACCTGGCCAACGCCCTGGCGTGACGCCGCTGCGCATGCGGAGGCGTTGCGTGCGCTCCAGGCGGGTACCGGGGCGGGCATCGCACGGTCGCTCCGCATCGCTGCTCGCGCGACCGGCGCAGCGCTCGTCGTGGTCTCGCTCGCTTCTGAAGACGGCGTCGCAACGTGGTGCTCAGACGGGACCGAACTCGCGCGTGAACCGTCCGGGGCTGGCTTCGCCGACCACGCAGCCCGAGGGACCGGCACGTTCGTGGTCGAGGACGGGAGCGCCGACGAGCGCTTTGCCGACCACCCGTGGGTCGTGGGTGAGCCGGCGGTCCGCGCCTACGCCGGCGTGACCGTGTCGCTCGAGGACGGTGCCGTGGTCGGTACCGTCGCCGTCGTGGCCCGTGCGGCGGGCGCGGTCGGGGACGAGGCGACGCTGGACGTGTTGCGCGACGTCGCCGCGTCGCTGGCCGACCAGGTCGACCGGGTCGGCCTGGCGCTGGCGCTGCGCGAAGCCCGGGCAGATCTCCGGCGCGCCGAGGCCAGCGACGCGCTGACGGGGCTGGCGAACCGTCGCACACTCCACGAGCGGCTCGACGGCGCCCTGGCGCTCGCGCGGCGCACGGGGCACGGTGTCGCCTTGGCGGTCGTCGACCTCAGCGGTTTCGCCAGCGTCAACGAGCGCCACGGGGTGTCGGTCGGCGACGCGGTGCTGCTGCAGGTGGCAGCGGCGCTCGAGGGCGCCGCGCGCGATCACGACCTGATCGCACGGGTCGGAGACGACGCGTTCGCGTGCGTCTGGCAGGCGGTGTCGGAGAACGGCGCCATGGTCGCCGCGCAGCGCGTCGAGCGCCACGTGGCCCGCACCTACAGCGTGGTCGATCCGATCGCTCCCGGCTCGCTCGACATCGAGCTCGGCGCCAGCGTGGGGGTGGCGATCTTCCCGCGCGACGCCGAGGACGCCGCTGGCCTGCTGCGTGCGGCCGACGTCGCGCTCGACCGAGCCAAGCGGGCGGGGGGCGGCATCATGCGCTTCGATCCGCGTGCATGAACGCCTAGGCGGTTCACGGGCGGTGACCGGCGTGACCACGAGTTCAGCCTGATCGTGAGGTCTGAGTACGTATGTAGCCGGTTGCACGGGTCCTCTGCTAGCATGCACACACCAACCAATGGAAGGGAGGTCGCCAACCGATAGCGAGCGTGTGGTGGGCGCGTTGATCGTGAGAGGGTCCGATGCTCGCCTCGCGTGTCCGTCCGGATGCCGAAACGCCATCCAATCGGCTTTGGTTCGATGCACACACGAGAGGATTCCATGACTCGACTTATATGGGCATTCACGATGATCATCATCGCAGGGGCGCTTGCGTTCGCGTTCGCGCAGCGTGACACCTTCGTGTACCAGACGCCATTCCCGGTCGACTCGCTCGATCCGGCGCAGGCGTACGACACGGCCTCCGGTGTGATCACCGAGAACGTGTTCGAGACGCTCTACGATTACGTCGGTGAAAGTGTGACGGAGTTCCAGCCGGCGCTCGCGACGAGTTGGACGGCGAGCGATGCTGGGGATCAGTTCACGTTCACGCTGCGCGAAGGCGTTTCCTTCCATTCGGGGAACGCGTTCACGTGTGCGGACGTCGAGTACACGGTGAAGCGCATGCTGGTCCACAACCCGAGCGACTCGGGCGTCTGGTTCATGGCGGAGTCCTTCCTGCCGACCCAGGCCAACGCGAACGCGTATCTGGGTGACGATGCCACGGACGCCGACTACGCCGAGTACTGGCAGTGGATCGACAACGCAGCGGTGTGCGCGGACGACTTCACCATCACGTTCAACCTCATCGGTCCCGACCCGGCCTTCTTCACGAAGATGATGTCGAACGTGGCAGCGATCGTCGACCGCGATCACGCGATCGCCAATGGTCTGTGGGACGGCACCGAGGCGACGTGGCGCGACTGGGTCGGCGTCAACCTGCGCGACTTCGCGTTGCACAACAACCCGAGCGGCACCGGCGCGTACCGGTTGGTCGATTGGGACGGCAGCACAGCCGTACTCGAGGCCTTCGACGCCTACTGGGACGGCGTCCCGCCGATCCGCAACGTCGTCTACGAGATCGTCGAGGAGCAATCGACCCGCCTGCTGGCTGTCCAGGCCGGCGATGCCGACCGCATCGCAGTGGGTGACCGGGCCACGCTGGCGCAGATCCGCGGCGCTCCGGGTGTGACGATCCACGAAGATCCGAGCTGGGTCTCGACGACGGTCGGGATGATCTTCTTCAACCACAACATCAACACGACCGACAACCCCGACGTCGGCTCGGGCATGCTGGACGGCCGCGGCATCCCGGCGAACTTCTTCGACGACGCCGACGCACGCAAGTGTTTCGCCTACAACTTCGATCAGGACGCCTTCATCGCCCAGGTGCTGCAGGGCGAGGGCGCGAAACTGACGATGGGTCTGCCGACCGGCTTCCTCGGATACGACCCCGACCTGCCGATGTACAACGTCGACTTCGAGGCCGCGCTGGTGCACTGTGAGGCGGCGCACGGCGGCGCGATGTGGGAGCAGGGCTTCGAGTTCACCGCGACGTACAACGCGGGCAACACCACGCGGCAGGCGGCGCTCGAGATCCTCAAGGACAACATCGAGTTCATGAACCCCGCCTTCCGCATGAACGTGCGTGCGCTGTCGTGGCCCGACTACCTGGCCTTCACCGATGAGGGCAAGGGCACGATGTTCGCGCTCGGCTGGGCGCCGTCCTACGCCGACTCGGATTACTTCGTGCACCCCTTCTATCACTCGGAGGGCTTCTACGCAGGCCGGACCGGCATCAACGACCCCGTCATGGACGACCTGATCAACCAGGCTCGGCTGACCGTCGACGAGGCCGAGCGTGAGGCGCTGTACAGCCAGGTCGGGCAACGCGCGTACGAGACGATGCCGATGCTGCCGTACCCGTCGCCGACGACCTTCATCGTCACCCGTGATGTCATCGAGGGCGTGTACCTCAACGCCATGTACAGCGGTCAGTTCCTGTGGAAGGACATCTCCAAGCGCTGACCGACGTGATTCGCCATCGATGACCGAACCGAGGGGCCGCCGTCACGGCGGCCCCTCGGAACCCCTGACGAGAGAGGTCGGCGTTGTTCGCATACATCGTTCGTCGCTTGCTCTTCATGCCGGTCGTGTTCCTGGGCGTGACACTCATGGTGGTGCTGCTGCTGCAGCTGCTGTCGCCGGCGCAGAGGGCGGCCGCGTTCGTGCGCAGCGACGCGCAGCTTCGCAACCTCGACGCCATCATCGTGCAGTACGGGCTCGACCAACCGTTCCACGTCCAGTACGTCAACTGGATGCGCGAGGCGGCCCAGGGCAACCTCGGCTACTCGACGGCGTCGAGCGAGCCGGTCATGGACACCATCCGGAAGCGCTTCCCAGCGAGCGCGGAGCTCGCACTGATCAGCCTCATCCCGGTGCTCGGTCTCGGCATCTGGCTCGGAACGCTCGCGGCGCTCAACCGCGACAAGGCGATCGACCAGTTCGCGCGCGTCTTCGCGATCGTCGGTTGGTCGCTACCCAACTTCGTCCTCGCTATCTGGTTGCTCGTGATCTTCTACGGCGCGCTCGGTGAACCGCTCCGCGAGTTCGCCGGCGGCGCCTTCAGGCTGGAGCCGGGCCGCGTCTCGACGTCCGTGAACATCGAGATCGCCAACGGCAACTTCCCCCTGCACACGCGCTTCATGCTCATCGACTCGATCATCAACGGGCGTTGGGACGTGTTCTGGGATGCCCTGCGGCATCTGGTGCTGCCGGTCATCACCTTGGCCGCCACGTCGTCGGCGCTGATCATGCGCGTGATGCGCTCGAGCATGCTCGAGACGTTGTCCCAAGATTACGTCCGGACGGCACGAGCCAAGGGCTTGCCGACCGCGACGGTGCACTACAAGCATGCGCGCCGCAACGCGTTGATCCCGGTCATCACGCTCTCGGGCTTCACCGTCATCTTCTTGATGAACGGTGTCGTCATCACGGAGACGGTCTTCAACTATCCAGGCTTGGGCCGGTGGTTCGCGACCGCGGCCGTCAACCTCGATTACCCTGCCGTGATGGGGTTCACCCTCTTGACCGCGTTCATCGTCGTCGTCGGGAACCTCGTCGTCGACATCCTCTACGCCCTCATCGACCCGCGGATCCGGTACGGCTGATGGGCCTCGCCTCCCACGGGCACGACCTCGGATCGGGTGGCATGCAGGCGCCGATCGGCGGTCCGGATCGGGCGGACACGTCGTGGTGGCAGAGCAAACCGGTACGACGCTTCCGGCGCAACCCGCTCGCGATCGTCGGCGCGCTCATCGTGTTCGTGTTCGTCATCGTGGCCACGTTCGCGCCGCAGATGAGCGAGCTCGGGCGCACCTGCCTGCGCGACCTGGGGCTGACGGCGGTCACGGCGAGCGACGTCCGTGACCCGACCAAGGCCGTGTTCTGGCGTTCGATCGTGGCGCCACCGGCGACCTGCTACACCATCCCACGCGCGAGCTTCTCGCCCATCCCCGAGGCGCCGTCGGAGTCGTATCGCCTCGGCACCACCAGCGGTGGCTACGACATCTTCTACGGCCTGCTATGGGGGAGCCGCACGGCGTTCCGGATCGGTCTCATCGTGGTGTCGGTGAGCCTCTTGTTCGGTTTGCTCATCGGCGGTCTGGCGGGCTACTTCGGCGGTTGGATCGACGATGTCCTGATGCGCTTCACGGACATGGTGATCGCGTTCCCGAGCCTGGTCCTCGCCATCGTGATCGTCACCCTGCTCGGTCAGACGCTCACGAACGTCATCGTGGCGATCGCCCTCGTGGCATGGCCGAACTACGCGCGCGTGATCCGCTCGGAGATCCTGACGGTGAAGGAGTTGACGTACGTCGAAAGCGCTCGCGCCCTCGGCGGGCGCCACTTCCGGATCTTCATCCAACACGTGCTGCCGAACACGATCGCATCGATGATCGTCGTGGCCAGCCTGGACATGGGATCGGTCGTCCTGACCGCGGCTGCACTCTCGTTCCTCGGGCTCGGTCCACCCGTCGGCTACGCCGACTGGGGTCAAATGGTGAACTTCGCGCGCGATTGGATCCTCGGTCCACCGGGCCAGCCGCTCGCGTACTGGTTCACGTCGTTCTACCCAGGCATCACGATCTTGGTGTTCGTCCTCGGTTGGAACCTGCTCGGCGATGCGTTCCGCGACGCGTTCGACCCGCGGAACGCGTGACGTGACGCCCCGGCACCCTGCGACACGTGAATGCTAAGAATCGCTGAACGCCGAGCCCGTTGGCATCTCACGTTGATCGTCTTCGGTGACATATCATGTGCTTTGAGCCGGTCCTCGCCAGAGTTGCTGTGGAGAGCCCGGCACGTCTCGTAAGTTCTAAGGAGGAACATGAGAAAGGTCCTACTCATGCTCGCGGCGGCTGCGTTCGCCTTCGGCGGCGCGCACGCCTTCACCCTGACGGTGTCGCAAGGCTCGGACATCGTCACGCTCGATCCGCATCGCACCAACGACCAGCCCTCGGCGCGCGTCATGCGCCAGGTCTACGACACCCTCGTCATCCAGACCGAAGACCTCGAACTGCTGCCCGGCCTCGCCGAGAGCTGGACGCAGGTCGACGACGCGACGTGGGACTTCACCATCCGCTCCGGCGTCACGTTCCACAACGGCGACCCGCTGACCGCCGCGGACGTCGCGTTCTCGCTCAACCGGCTGCTCGACCCGGCGACTGGTGCGCCAGGCCGCTTCGTCGTGTCGCGCATCGCGTCGGTCGGCGTCGTCGACGACATGACCGTCCGCATCGTCACCGACGGACCCTTCGCGCCGCTGCTCGCGCACCTCTCCCACAACGTGACGTCGATCCTCAACGAGAGCGTCGTCACCGCCGCCGGTGAAGACTACGGCACGCGCGTCGTCGTCGGCACGGGGCCCTTCGAGTTCGTGTCGTGGGAGGTCCAGTCGCAGTTGGTGCTCGATCGCTTCGAGGACTACTGGGGCGACACGGCCCTCGCCGAGCGCGTCGTGTTCCGTCCGATCACCGAAGGCACCGTGCGGGCCATCGAACTCGAGGCCGGCGCGATCGACATCGCCTACGACCTCGAGCCGCGCGACGCGCTGCGCATGCAGAACCGCGCCGACGTCGTGATGGCACCGGTGACGTCCCTGTCGATGCAGTACGTCGGCTTCAACGCGCAGAAGGAACCCTTCGACGACGTGCGCGTTCGCCAGGCGATCAACCACGCCGTCGACGCCGCGACGATCGTCGACGTGATCTACGAGGGCTTCGGCTTCCCGGCCGCCGGCCCGATCGGCCCCAACGTCTTCGGCTACAACGACGACCTCGAGCCCTACGCCTTCGACCCCGAGCGCGCGCGCCAGCTGCTCGCCGAGGCCGGCCTGGGCGGCGGCTTCTCGACGGTCATCTGGACCAACGACAACCCGCTGCGCATCCAGATCGCCGAGATCATGCAGGCGCAGTTGGCCGACGTCGGCGTCAGCGCCGACATCCAGGTGCTCGAGTGGTCGACGTACCTCAACGACACCGCCGCCGGCCTGCACGACATGTTCATCCTCGGTTGGGGCACCGTGACGGCCGACGCCGACTACGGCCTGTACGCCCTCTTCCACAGCAGCCAGTTCGGTTCGCCGGGCAACCGCTCCTTCTGGGGCGACGAGCGCGTGGACGAGCTGCTCGATGCGGGTCGCCGTACCGTCGACCCCGAAGAGCGCATGGCGATCTACGCCGAGGCCCAGGAGCTGATCGTGGAAGGCGCCCCCTGGCTCTTCCTGAACACCTCGATCGCCAACAACGCCACCCGCGACAACATCTCGGGCTTCGTGCCCCACCCGACGGGCAGCCACTTCCTCCGGGGCGTGGCCAAGAACTGACACCGACGCTCTTGGGATCGACGCGCGCTCGTGCGTCGCGCCGCCGATCCCAGCGTCACTGATCCGACCACGTGGGGCCGTTCGTGAGAGCGGCCCCACCCCACCCGAAGCCTCTGGTCGAAGCGCGGGGCGATTCCTCCATTGATCAAATATATCGTTCGTCGTATCTTGCTCCTGATCCCGATCCTGATCGGGGTCACGGTCATCGTCTTCGGCATCATGGTCTTGACACCCGGCGACCCGGCGATCCTCATGCTGGGCGAGAACGCGCCGCAGGAGGACCTGGTGGCGTTGCGCGAGAGGCTCGGCCTCAACGAGCCGATCTACGTGCAGTACGGCATCTGGCTCGCCCGAGTCGTGCAGCTCGACTTCGGCCGCTCGATCCGGTCGGGCCGACCGGTCACCGACGAGATCGTCTCGCGCCTGCCGGCCACCACGGAACTCGCGCTGTTGGCCACGCTGCTGGCGATCGCCGTCGGTGTGCCGCTCGGGGTGATCTCGGCGACGCGCCCGAACAGCGCCGTCGACCACACCGCAACGGTCGTCGCCTTCACCGGCCTCGCCATGCCCGTGTTCTGGCAGGGGCTCGTCATGATCCTGTTGTTCGCACTGGTGCTCGGCTGGTTCCCACCGTCGGGACGGTTGGGTGGCTGGGAGTACTACGTGTTGCCCACCATCACGCTCGGCACGAGCGCCATCGCCGCGATCACGCGCATGACGCGCGCGACCATGCTCGAGACGCTCTCACAGGACTACGTCCGCACGGCGCGGTCCAAGGGTGTGCGGGAGCGCTCGATCACCTACCGGCACGCACTGCGCAATGCCATGATCCCGATCGTGACCGTCATCGGTTTGCAGTTCGGGGCCTTGCTGTCTGGGGCCGTGATCACCGAGACGATCTTCTCGTGGCCCGGTATCGGCCGGCTCGCGATCGACGCCATCCGCTCCAAGGATTTCCCGGTCGTCCAGGGCGTCGTGATGGTGTTCGCGTTGATGTACGCCTTCGTGAACTTGGTCACCGACGTGCTCTACGCCTACCTCGACCCGCGGCTGAAGACGCGGTACAGCTGAGATGGCGACCACCACCAAGGTCATCCCGCAACGTCGGCGCTCCTGGTTCACCCTCATGCGCTCGAGTCCGCGCACCGCGATCGGGGCGGTGGCATTGGCCATCATCGTCCTCGCCGCCGTGTTCGCCGAGGCGATCAGCCCCTATCCACCCAACCAGCAGAACCTTCGTAGCCGCTTGCAACCGCCCTCGGCCGAGCACCTCCTCGGCACGGACCACTTCGGTCGCGACGTCCTCTCGCGCATCATCTACGGTGGTCGTGTCTCGTTGCAGGTCGGCTTCATCGCGGTCGGCATCGCGCTCGCGGTCGGCGGCCTCATCGGTCTCCTGGCAGCCTTCTACGGTCGCTGGGTCGACTCCACCGTGTCGTTCGTCGTCGACGTGCTGCTCGCGCTCCCTGGCTTCCTGCTCGCGCTCGCGATCGTCGCAGCCCTCGGGCCGAGCCTCACGAACGTGATGATCGCCGTCGGCATCGCCAACGTGCCACAGTTCGCCCGCATCACGCGCAGCGCCGTGCTGCAGGTGATCGAGATGGACTTCGTCACGGCCGCGCACGCGGCGGGCTCGCGCGACCAGCGCATCATGTTCAAGCACGTGGTCCCCAACTCGCTCAGCCCGGTGATCGTGCAAGTGACGCTGTCGCTCGCCGGCGCGATCCTCGCCGCAGCGGGCTTGTCGTTCCTCGGCCTGGGCGCGCAGCCCCCCACCGCCGAGTGGGGAAGCATGCTCAACAGCGCTCGCCCCTACATCCGCGACGCGCACTGGGCCGTCACGTTCCCCGGCCTCGCGATCGTCGTGACGGTGCTCGCGCTCAACATGGTGGGCGACGGCATGCGCGACGCGCTCGACCCCAGGCGGCGAGACTGAGCCGGAACACGAGGCTGGTGCGGCTGCGCCACGCCCGCACCGTTCGCGATCGCATCGAGGCACCTCCGGCTGGAGGTGCCTCGTTCCTGACACGCGGAACGGGGTAGGGCGGTCAGTCGGCTGCCGCGGCGAGGTCGAACGCCACGAGTCCTTCGTGGGTCAACTCGGGTGCGCCTTCCGGCAACAGTCCGGCGAGGTGCAGCACGAAGGCGGTGACGTCGAGGTACGCATCGTCGTCGAGTCGGCCCGGATCCCAGCGCGGCATCGTGGCGCGCACGTACGCGTACAGGCCGGCGGCCGAGCCGTACTTCGACAGCGCCTCGCCGTCCGCGAGCGCTGGTGCGTTCCCGAGCGAGAACACGGTCTGGGTCTGTGCGATCATCTCCACGCTCATGACGGGAGGGTTCAACGGTCCGTGGCAGCGGGTGCAGTCGTAGTGATCGGCAGGGAACGCGGCGCGGGCCTCGTCGAAGCCCTGCCCCGTTGCGCCGTGGCACGTGGTGCAGCTGAAGGCGTACACGGCCTGACCGCGTTCGAGCTGGGATTCGACGGGAGCGGCGCTCTCGGCGCTCGAGCCGGGGTTGGACACGGCGACCACCATGGCGATCGTCACGAGCAGAACCGTTGCGGCGAGCGTCATGCCCGATCGAGCGCGAGCGCGCGCGGAGATGTGCCGATGGCCTTCGTGCATCGACACGACGCTACCACCGGTCCGCGCCGATGAGCGTGCCCACGCCCACCCTCACGCGCGGGCGCGCCGCGCGGCCAGCGTCGGCTCGACCCTCCGCTCGTCCACCACGAGGGTGCCCGCCCAACGGTCGCCGATGCGCTGCGAGCGCTGCTTCCCCGGCTGCGCGGCGACTACGAGCGCGACGAGGTAGAAGGCCATCGCGTCGAGCAACCGCGCAAGGTTGCGCTTGAATGCCCGCCGGAAGCCGACCGGACCACCGTCGAGGGAGACGACGCGCAGCTTCGCGAGCCGCTTGCCGAGCGTCGTGCCCGACGTCCCTTCCCAGAGCGTGTGGTACCCGAGCCGCAGGGCACCGTACAGGGGCAGTGCGAGGAAGAGGATCGTGTCGGGCCGGGCCCGCGTCAACCAGAAGTGGCCGACCAGCGCGATCGTGCAGAGCGCGGTGTCGATGGTGACCGCCAACGCGCGTTGCGCCAGCGTGTGCACCGGGTTGAGCGGGTCGAGCTCGTCGCTCCACTGGGCCTCGACCGAGGCGGCGGCTGCGCCACCCTTCGCGAAGGCGGCGGCGTCGTAGGCCGAGAGCGCCACGGTGTCGCGCGCCTCGATCTCGCCATCGATGCGCATCACCGCGTGCATGCGCGCAGCGGCGTCGCGCATGGACGCCTCGCCCGCGGCGCCGCGCTGGAACGACCACCAGGGGTGCACGCGACGGCCGTCCGTGAGGTCGATCGCCACGCGGTAGCGCGCTCCGGCACCGTCACCGCCAGGCTGCTCCGGCTCTCGCTCGACGACCACGCGGCGCACGTCCCGCGCCGCGAGCTCCAGCGTGCGCACCGCGGTGGTGCCGTAGGTCGGCCGGCTCGCCGACGAGCGAGCCAACACCGGCTCTTCGACGTCGATCGCCAGGTCACCCGTCGTGCGGCGCTCCACGCGTCGGCGTGCGCCGGCGGTGCCGAGGCCGACGGTCGCGAACGAGCCGGCGGCGAAGCCGAGGAGTCCGAGCCCGGTCAGCACCGCCAGCGACCCGGGGAGGCGGTTCAGGTCCCCGCCGACGCTGATGGCGAGCGGCGCGAAGATGGCCAGGCTGACGAGCATGAGCGCGACCCGCCACGTCGCGCGCAGGCGGTACGTCACCACCGTGTCGCTCGCCTCGACCAGCCGCATCGGCGCGCGGCCCATCGGCGCCGCGCTCACGGTCCGTACCGCCGCGTAGCCACGAGGGCGAACGACCGTGCGCACGTGGGCGACGGCGGCGCGACCGGCTCGTCGAGCCACACGAAGGGGCACGCACCGAGCATGCGCACCTGCAACGCATCGGGCGGACGACGCATGGTTTCGCGAGTGTAGCGATTCGACACCAGCACGCGCTTCGACGCATCGTCGACCAACCGTCCGCTGCAGGCGTGACGACGTCCGGACCGTGCTCGGGCTGCGGTGCGATGGGTCCGGCGTCACCGCGCCGCCGGCCCGGTCGACCCGAGCCCCGTTGACGGCGGGCACTCCCTCGACGCCGGCACCGTCGCCGTCGTGGGCTGAGGCTTGCCGCGCTCGGAGCGCGTCAGTCGAAGTCGACCACGACGGCGCCCGGTGACAGCTCGTAGAGTGCTCCAGTGCCGGCGTCGACGAGCAGCGGGGCGGTCGCGCCGACGGTCAGCAGCACGCCGAGCGTGCAACCGATCGCGCGGACCGGCTCCGCCACCTCGGTCCCGCGCGGCGGGTTGCACCACAACACCGTGCCGATGGCGAGCAGCGCCGGCGGAGCGGCGTCGAGGGCGAGGAGCCCGCCCTGGACGCGTGGCGTGAGGTGCACCGAGCGGCTCCGGTCGCCGACGCGCAGGGTCAACGTGTGCTCCTGTCCGCGCGCCAGCCGCAGCTCGAGCGGCGTGAAGCCCTGCGACACGCCGTCGAGGAACACCTCCGCGCGCTCGGGATGAGCATCGACCGGGACCGTCTGCGTCGTGCCCGAGACGAGCAGGGCGCAGCCGGCGAGCAACGGGGTGATGACCAACGGGGCGAGGAGCGCTCGTGTCACGGTGACCTCCCTGGCCGAGTGCGTACGTGCAGGCATCCTAGACGACGATGGCCGCGCGTGACGCCCACACGGGCAGTATGACCACGCGTGCCGCCGGCGCGGCCGCTGGCGCTGGTCCCCCTTACGCGGCGCCCGGCGCCCGCGCCGCCCCCTCCGTGCTCAAGAAGGCGCCGAGCAGCGCCACGGCCGCCTCCAGGTCGCGCTTCGAGAGCATCTCCGTCACCGTGTGCACGTAGCGCGACGGGTTGGAGAGCGTGATCGTGGCCACGCCCCCGCGGCTGCGCTGGATCGCACCGCCGTCGGTGCCGCCGCGCGGCAGCAC
>SLSM01000320.1 GCA_007130445.1 Trueperaceae bacterium
AGCGCGGCGCGCGCCGCCTCACACCCCACCCGGAGGACCCCCCTGCCACGCTCGCGCTACGACCCCGACGACGCCACCGAATCGTTCGCCAAGCGCAAGGACCGCCGCCGACCGCACGGCCGCGTGCGCGCCCGCTCGCTCTTCGAGGGCACCGCGTCCGTACCGGGCATGGCCTGGCTCCGCAAGCAAGGGATCGTCACCGGCGTCGACGCCGAGCTCCGCAGCGGCAAAGAGGCCACGGTGTACGTCGGCCGAGGACCGGCCGGGACGCTGGCGCTGAAGGTCTACCGCGACCGCTCGGTCCGCAGCTTCAAGGCCGACGGACGCTACGAGGCGGGGCGCTTCGAGGACGGCGGCGCCACGAAGGCGATCGCCGCGGCGGGAGCCCGCGGCCGCCGCGCCCAGACGGCGCGCTGGGCCCTGCACGAGTACCGGACGCTGTGGCGGCTCCACCGCGCCGGGGTGCCCGTGCCGGAACCGCTGGTCGGCCCCGGCACGCGCCTGCTCGCGCGCTCGGGCGACGTGGTCGTGATGCGCTACCTCGGCGACGACGACGGCCCAGCACCACGGCTCGCCGACGCGGGCCTGAGCGGCGTCGACGCCGAGCGGGCGTTCGCGCGCAGCGTCGAGCACCTCGCGACCCTCTGGCGGCTCGGCGTCGTGCACGGCGACTACTCGACCTACAACCTGCTCTGGTGGCAGGGCGAGGTGGTCGTGATCGACGTCCCGCAGGCGATCCCACGCCACCACAGCGAGGCCAGGACGCTGCTGCGCCGCGACGCCACCAACTTGTGCGACACGTTCTCGGCGCTCGGCGTCGAGGCGGACGTCGACGCCGTGGTCAGCGAGGTGGAGGCGGCGGCTCCGGCGCCCCCCGACGAGGCGTCGGCAGGCTGAGGCCGTGCCAGGCGTCGCCACGCGCGTGCTTCGCCAGCATCACGATCTGCCCCACGTGCTGGGCGTAATGCGCGAGCTGCCTGACGACGGCCTCGGTCACGCTGTGCGGCTCGCCGCGGATCGTGACCACGCGCGCCATATCGCTCGGCCGCAGGGCGTCGAGGGTCGCGAGCGCCAGGTCCCACCCCGCGTGCCACGCCTCCAGGAGCGCCTCGGGGGCATCGTCGGTCACGGCGAACTCGCCGTCGCGGTCCCGCCAGGGCTTCTCGCCGTCGCTCGTGAACAGGTCGGTCCAGCGCGAGCGCATGTTGCCCGCGAGGTGCCGCACGATGATCGCGACCGAGTTGCTCTCGGGATCGAGCCGAACGTGCCAATCGTGGCCCTCCAACTGGGCCAGGGCGCGCTCGGCGAGCGCGCGTTGATCCCGGTACGACGACCGAAGCGTGTCGAGCACGTGCTCGAGCGGCCCAGCGCCGGCGTGTTGATCGGTCGATCGCGTCTGCATGCTCACGTCCTCCTACGCACGGTCACGTCGCGCTCGGCGCCACCGTACCGCCCTACACGGGCCGCTCGGAACGCCGCCCGCGCCACCAGGTGAACGCCACGGTCGCCACCAACAGCGCAGCCGCGCCGGCCAGCACGCTGGGGATCGACTCGGGGCTGGTGGCCATGACGACCACGCCGACCGCCGGTGCGCCGAGCACCGGCCCCAGGTTGCCCGAGGCGATCACGTACGGCGTGAGACGCTCCCCGCGGTCGCCGAAGCGCCACTGCAGCCAGGCGATGGTCGTCGGGAACACCGGGGCGAACCCCAGCCCGGCGAGCACGTAACCCGGCACCGCCAGCGCCGGGACCTGCGCGAGCAGCAGTCCCAGCAAGCCCACGAGCGAGGCGGCGAGCACCAGGTCACGCGGCCGCATGCGCGCAGCGAGCGGCACCACGGCGAAGCGGCCGATGGTGAGCGCCGCCCAGAACGCCGACGCGACCAAGGCCGCGTTCGTCTCGCCGAGGCGGCCTGCCAGGTGCGTCGGTATCCACGCCGGCGTGGTCACCTCGGCGGCGACGTACAGGAACAACAACAGCATGAACGCCAGCGCGCCGAAGGGCGGCCGCGCCGCCCGGGAGCGCAGCGGACGCCGCGGCTGCGGCCACCAGCGCAACCGGGCCGCGGCCAGCGTGAACGCCACGGCCCCGACCGCGACGGTGCCGAACACCCACGCCCCCGCCTCTGGCGTCGCCCCGAGGCGCGCCGTCGTCAGCGCCACGAGCGCCGGACCGAGCACCGCGCCCAGGCCGTACGTCCCGTTCAGCGCGTTGAGCGGACCCGTCGCCGCACGCTCGTAGGCGCGCGCGACCATCAGGTTCACCGCCACGGTCACCTGACCGAAACCGAGTCCTGCGACGAACGCGGCCGCGAGCGCGACCGGCCACGTGCCGGCCAGGCCGATCACGCTGGTGCCCACGGCGATGAGGGCGGCCGCGGTGACGAGGCTGCCGCGATAGCCCAGACGAACCAGCGCGAGGCCCGAGGCGAGCACGCCCACGAAGGCGCCGCCGAAGTGCGCCGACACCACCCCGCCCACCTGCGCGACGCTCACGTCGTAGCGCGCCTGGAGTGCGGCGAACGACGGCCCGTACAGCGACTGCAAGGCGCCGATCGTGAGGAACGCGCCCACGCCGACCAGCAGCAGCGCCAGCCGCTGCCGGTCGCTCGGTGCCTGGTCGATGGCGGACGCGGCGTCGGACACGCCGACCATCGTACGTCCGCGTCGCTCACGTGCAGGCCCAGAGGTTCCCCACCGCACGATGCAGCGCACCGGGCGGCCGGTATGATGGCGGCTGCTCGCGGCGGCGCCCGTCCACGTGCCGTCTTCCGGAGGCGCACCCATGGCCACGACCCTCGAGCTCGACGAGCTCCGCAACACGTTCCTGCGCTTCTTCGAGTCGAAGGGGCACCTGGTCCATCCGTCCGCGTCGCTGAAGAGCGACGACCCGACGCTGATGTTCAACGTGGCCGGGATGCAGCAGTTCAAGGCGTACTTCCAGGGCGCCACGCCGCGCTTCCCCGGTTTCGAGGGCGTATGGCCGCGCGTCGTGACGTCGCAGAAGTGCATGCGCGCCGGTGGCAAGGACTCCGACATCGAGAACGTCGGCCGCACCAGGCGCCACCACACGTTCTTCGAGATGCTCGGCAACTTCTCGTTCGGCGACTACTTCAAGTCCGAGGCCGCCGCCTGGGCCTGGGAGTTCCTCACCGATCCCGCCTGGCTGGGCCTCGACCCCGATCGCCTCTGGGTGACGGTGTTCACCGACGACGACGAGGCCTACCGGATCTGGACCGACGAGGTCGGCGTCCCCGCCGAGCGCGTGTCGCGCTTCGGCGAGGCGGAGAACTTCTGGCCCGCCAACGCCGTCAAGGACGGTCGCAGCGGCCCGTGCGGGCCCTGCTCCGAGATCTTCTACGACCGCGGACCCGCCTACGGCAGCCCGGACGAGACCGGACCGAACACCGGCGCCGGCGACCGCTTCATGGAGATCTGGAACCTGGTGTTCACCCAGTACGACCTGGTCGAGGGCGAGCTGCGGCCGCTGCCGATGCAGAACATCGACACCGGCATGGGCTTCGAGCGCCTGGCCTCGATCGTCTCCGGGGCCCACGACGCATACGGCAGCGAGCTGTTCGGCCCCAGCATCCGCCTGATCGAGCAGGCCTCGGGCCAGCCGTACCGCGACCTGGAGAGCGTGGGGCACCGGATCATCGCCGACCACGCGCGCGCCGTCACGATGTGCATCACCGACGGCGTCCTGCCCGCCAACGACGGGGCCGGGTACGTGATCAAGATGCTGATCCGGCGCGCCGCTCGGCAGGCCTGGACGATGGGCGTGCGCGAGCCGCTGCTGCACCGCCTGGTCGACACCGTGGCCGA
>SLSM01000086.1 GCA_007130445.1 Trueperaceae bacterium
CTATCCTGGACGAGAGGCCGCCCGCCCCTCGGCCGGCCCGAGCGCCGCCCTGAAGGAGCGTCGATGCCCTCGAACGCCACTGCCGACACCGCCACCTCGGCGCCGACCGCGCCAGCCCCCGGCCCGCTGCACGGCGTGCGGGTCGTCGACCTCAGCCGCGTGCTCGCGGGGCCGTTCGCGACGATGATGATGGCCGACCTCGGCGCAGACGTCGTCAAGATCGAGTCGCCCAGCGGTGACGACACGCGTCGCTGGGGACCCCCGTGGGTCGAGGGCGAGAGCGCGTACTTCACCTGCGTGAACCGCAACAAGCGGGGCGTGGTGCTCGACTTCAAGCGCGACACCGATCGCGAGGTCCTGCGGCACCTGGTCGCGAGCGCCGACGTGGTGATCGAGAACTTCCGGGTCGGCACCATGGAGAAGTGGGGTCTGGGCTACGAGGAGGTCCTGCGCGAGATCAACCCCGGCCTCGTGTACTGCAGCATCACCGGGTACGGTCGCACCGGCCCATCGGCGCCGCTCCCCGGGTACGACCCGATCATCGAGGCGGTGGCTGGCTTCATGGCCATCAACGGGGAAGAGCACGGGCGCCCGCTCAAGGTCGGCGTCGCCGTGATCGACATCCTGACCGGTTGCCAGGCGGCGTTCGCCGTGCTGGCGGCGCTCCTGCACCGCGACCGCACGGGCGAGGGGCAGCGCGTCGACCTCTCGCTGTTCGAGACCAGCCTCGCCACCCTCGCCAACCAGGCGTCTGCCTACCTCATGGGCGGCGTGATCCATCCGCGGTTGGGCAACGCCCACCCACACATCGTCCCCACCGACACGTTCGAGACGCTCACCGGGCCGGTGATGGTCTGCGTCGGCAACGACGCCCAGTTCAAGCGCTTCTGCGCCCTCCTGGGCGATCCTGGCTTGGCGCGGGACCCACGCTTCGTGACCAACCCTGCGCGCGTGGCGCATCGGACCGAGCTCGGTGCGCTCCTGCGCGAGCGCTTCGCCGACATCGACGGTCGGGCGTTCACCGAGGTGGCCGACGCCGCCGGGGTACCTGTCGCGCCGGTCCTCGAGCTCGACGAGGTCTTCGCGCACCCACAGGTCGCGGCGCGCGACATGCTGATCGAGTTCGACCACCCGACCGTGGGCCGCATGCGCCAGGTCGGGTTCCCGTTCAAGCTGGACCGGACACCGGCCGGCCTCCGCTACGCGCCGCCCCTGTTGGGACAGCACACCGCCGAGGTGTTGGCGGAGGCCGGACTCGACCCCGCGGCGCACGGGGTCGCCACGTCGAGCGGCGCACGCTCGGTAGGGCCCGTCGCCGAGACGGTGAAGGCGCGCTGACGCGGCGGGCCGCCGTCGACGGTGCGTGGCGAACTCAGACGCCGAAGTGCTCGCGCGCTCGCTCGATCTGGGCCACGTGGTGGTCGCCGTGCCAGCCGTAGACCAGCGGTAGACGCCACACGTGGTAGGTCACGGGCTTGTCGGACACGTGCCACGGTCGCTCGAGGTCGGCCGGCCCCAGGCTGCGCAGCAGCTCGACCCAGCGCCGGTGGAGACCGCCCAGCAGCGCCAGGGATGGCTCGACGGGGAGCGCCGCATCGGCGGTGCGGGACCAGGCGACCTCGTCGTAGGGGCGCACGGTCGGGCCGTCTTCGGTGAGCGCGAGCTTCGTGCGGGCGAACGCGGTCATGTGGCTGTCGGCCACGTGGTGCGTGAGCTGACGGATGGTCCAGGCGCCCTCACGGATCGGGTGGTCGAGGTCGGCACAGCCCTCGAGCGCGCCGGCGAGCGCCAGCGGCAGCGCCTCGATCCGGTCGATGGCCGTCATGACGGCGCCCAGGTCGAGCGAAGCGGGGAGGGTGAGGCGGCCGATCGGATACGTCTCGGTCATCGGAGCGCTCCTTCCCGGCCATGCTACGGGCTGGCGGCGGCCACGCGGCCGTTCGGCGTCGACCCTCGGGTACGCTACTCCCGTGACCGATGCCACCTCGACCGTGCTGGACCACCTCTGCTCGCACCGAAGCGTCCGCTCGTACCGCAGCGATCCTGTCGACGAGGGCGTCCTGCGTGACTGTCTCGCCGCCGGCCTGCGAGCCTCGTCGTCGGGCAACATGCAGACCTACAGCGTGATCGTCACGAGCGACCGCGCGCTGCGCGAGCGCCTCTTCGAGCCGCACATGCGGCAATCGATGGTGCTCGACGCCCCCCTGCTCCTGACCTTCTGCGCCGATCTGCACCGCATGCGTCGCTGGCTGGCACGCTCCGACGCACCGGACGGCTTCGACGACCTGATGACCTTCATGGTCGCCGCCATCGACGCCGTGTTGGCGTCGCAGAACGTCGCGTTGGCCGCCGAGGCGCACGGTCTCGGCGTGTGTTACATGGGGAGCACGCTGGCGAACTGCGACATGGTCGGCGAGGTCCTCGAGCTGCCACCCTCGGTCGTCCCCGTGGTCGGCTTCTCGCTGGGACATCCGGCCGAGGACCCGGCACCGCGCGACCGCCTGCCGCTCGACGGCATCGTCCATCGCGAGACGTACCGGGTCCCGAGCGACGAGCGCCTCGACGAGATCTACGCCGAGCGTGAGGTACGCGGCTGGGAGCGCTACATGGCCGTTCCGGACCTGCGAGCACGCGTCGAGGCGGCGGGCGTGACGAACCTGGCGCAGCTCTACAGCGCCGTGAAGTACACGCGTGCGAGCCACCACGCGTTCTCGGGACGGGTCCGGGCCTACCTCGCCCGGCAGGGCTTCGCCGGCGATCTCGAGGGCGCCGCCGAGCCGCGTGCGGCGTCCCGGCGCGGGGACGCGTAACGCCATGCGGGCCGCGATCGCCGACGCCCCCAACGCGCCGCTGCTGGTCACCGAGGTGCCCGAGCCCGACGTGCCAGCGCACGGTGCCCTCGTCCGGGTGCGCGCCAGCGGCGTCTGCCGCAGCGACTGGCACGCCTGGGTCGGGCACGACCCCAGCGTCCGCTTCCCGCACGTCCACGGCCACGAGTTCGCCGGCGAGGTGGTCGCCGTCGGGAGCGAGGTGCGCTCGTTCCAGGGCGCAGAGCGTGTGACGGCGCCGTTCTGTTGCGGCTGCGGCCGCTGCGGCGCCTGCGGCGACGGACAGCAGCAGCTGTGCGAGCGCGAGTACCAACCCGGCTTCGACGGCTGGGGCAGCTTCGCCGAGCTGGTCATGGTGCCGTGGGCCGACGTGAACCTGGCCCGGCTCCCCGACGCGCTCGACTACGACGTCGCCGCCAGCCTGGGGTGCCGCTTCATGACGGCCTTCCGCGGGCTCGTCGACCAGGCGCAGGTGCGCGCCGGCGAGCGGGTCATGGTGATCGGCTGTGGCGGCGTCGGCCTGTCGAGCGTGATGATCGCCGCGGCGCTCGGTGCCCATGTGATCGCGGTCGACGTCGACGACGCCAAGCTCGCGTTGGCCGCTCGCTTCGGCGCCGCGGCGCTCGTCGACGCCCGCAGCGAGGACCCGGTCGAGCGCGCCCGAGCGGAGGGCGACGGCGGGGTCGACGTCGCGGTGGACGCACTCGGGAGCGCTCTGACGTGCGCCCAGGGCATCCGCTCGCTTCGGCGGCGCGGTCGCCACCTGCAGCTCGGCCTGCTGCTCGGTCGCGACGCCGACCCGCCCCTGCCGATGCAGGAGGTGATCAGGCGCGAGCTGCGCGTGATCGGCAGCCACGGCATGCCGGCGCGCGGCTACCCCGCGCTGTTCCGCTTCGTGCTGGATCGCGGGCTCCCGCTCGGCTCCCTGGTCGGCGCACGCGTCGATCTCGCGGGCGCCGGGGACGCGCTCGCGTCGATGGCGGCGTTCGCAC
>SLSM01000095.1 GCA_007130445.1 Trueperaceae bacterium
CGCGCTCGAAGGCCCGAGCCTCGTCGCCGGTCCAGTAGTTGGTGCGGCCCGAGGCCAGCACGCGCATGGCCGCCTCGAGCTCGTCCGGCTCGTGGTGGGGCCACGGGGCGAAGTCGACGTGCTGGTCTTCGGCGTTCACGCGTCCTCCTGGGCAGGCGCGTCGCCAGTGCGGCGCCCTTGCACGAGCCTACGCTACCGGCTGGGCTTCGGTCGCGAGCACGTACCGTTTCCAGGTGGAGCGCATCTCCGTGTCGCTCCCTGGCCTCCGACGACCGCCCATCCGGCGCCGTGAGCCTGGTCGCGGCGCACAAGCCCGACGTGCTCCCGCTCATGCCCGAGGACGTCGCGTTGACGCTGTGCGGTCACACGCACGGGGGCCAGGTTCGGTTGCCCGGCATCGGACCGCTCTCGTTCGACTCGCGGTTCAATCGTGACGACGGCAGTGGCTGGTATCGCTCGCCTTCGCTGGGGTACGTGTCGCGCGGACTCGGCGTCGTCCACGTGCCGGTTCGAATCGCGTGCCCGGCGGAGCTCACCCTCGTGACGCTGATGCCCGCCTGAGGAGTCGTGCCGATCCCGTCGCAGCAACTCGTTACTCGCCGCCCCGGTGTGGGCGCCGACCGCACGCCGACGCATATGTCCGCGCGTTGGCCGTGCCGATGGACTACCATACGGGCGTGATTCCATATGGGCGCCAGGCGCTGGACGAGGACGACATCGCCGCCGTCGTCGAGGTGCTTCGAAGCGACTACCTCACGACCGGCCCTACGGTGCCGGCCTTCGAGGCCGGCCTTGCGGCGGCGACCGGTGCGCGGCACGCGGTCGCGCTCAACTCTGGTACCTCGGCGTTGCACGCCATGTACGTGGCGGCGGGTCTGGTCGCCGGCGATGAGATCGTCACCAGCCCGTTGACGTTCGCTGCCACCGCCAACGCCGCTCTGTACGTAGGGGCCTCGGTACGCTTCGTCGACGTCGAGCCCGACACCGGCAACCTCGATCCGCACGGCGTCGCCGAGGCGCTGGGCGAACGCACCAAACTCATCGTCCCGGTCGACTTCGCGGGGCACCCGGCGGACTACGATGCGCTCCGCGCCGTGGCCGAGCGCCACGCCGTGAGGCTGGTCGCCGATGGCGCCCATTCGCTCGGTGCTCGGTACCGCGGGCGCCGGGTGGGCACGCTGGCCGACGCGACCGAGGTGTCGTTCCACCCGGTGAAGCCGATCACGACTGCGGAGGGCGGCGCCGTCCTGACGGCAGACCGAGGGATCGCTCGTGAGGCCGCCCTGTTCCGCTCGCACGGCATCACCAAGGAGCCCGCTGACCTCCTCCATCCCGACGAGGGCGGCTGGTGGAACGAGCAACACGTCCTGGGCTTCAACTACCGGCTCACGGACGTCCAAGCGGCGCTGGGCCTCAGCCAACTCGCCAAGCTCGACCGCTTCATCGCGCGTCGCCAGGCCATCGCTGCCGCGTACGACGAGGCTCTCGCCGATCTCGATGCCATCGAACTCCCGGGCCGACGCCCCGACGTCGAGCCGGGGTGGCACCTGTACGTCATCCGTACGCGTGAACCTGCCGAGCGCCGTCCGCTCTTCGATCGCCTGCGGGGCGCCGGACTCGGCGTGCAGGTCCACTACCTTCCGGTGTACTGGCATCCGTACTACGAGCAGTTGGGGTATCGCCGGGGCATGTGCCCCAACGCCGAACGCTACTACCAGTGCGCCATCTCGCTGCCGATCTACCCCCGCATGACGGACGCCGAGGTCGCACGCAGCATCGACGTCGTCCGCGACGCCGTGACGCGAGGCACATGAGCCCGCCGCGGGTGGTCGTCGTGGTCCAGGCACGGATGGGGTCGAGCCGCCTACCGGGCAAGGTGCTCATGGACCTGCACGGCCGTCCACTGCTGGAGCGGCAGATCGAGCGCCTTCGCCGCTCTCTGACGGCCGACGCCATCGTGATCGCGACGAGTACGCATGCCCACGACGACGCCATCGCCGACCTCGCGACGACGCTGGGGATCGGCGTCTTCCGGGGCGACGAAGAGGACGTGCTGGCGCGTTACGCCGGCGCGGCCGCAGCGTCCCACGCCGACATCGTCGTGCGCATCACGGCCGACTGCCCATTGGTGGATCCCGAGGTCCTCGACCGTTGCGTCGCACGTTTGTTGGAGGACGACGACCTCGACTACGTGAGCAACACCCTGCAGCGTACCTATCCGAGGGGGTTGGACGTCGAGGTGTTCACACGCGCGGTCCTCGACCGTGCGCACCACGAGGCCAGGGACCCGGACGACCGCGAACACGTGACACGCTTCGTCTGGCGCCAGCCCGAGCGCTTCCGGCTCGGTGGGGTGGCCGAGCGCGAGGACCACAGCGCCTTGCGTTGGACCGTCGACACCCAGGAGGACCTCGACGTCGTACGCGCCGTGTACGACTACCTCTACCCCACCCGGCCCGACTTCGGCTACGCGGACGCGCTGGCCCACGCCGCCGAGCACCCCGACGTCCACGCGCGCAACCGTCACGTGCGCCAGAAGCCGGCCTGAGATGGCGCCGTTTCGCCTGCGCCCACTCACCGACGACGACGTTCCGATGCTCCTTCCCTGGCGGAACCACGCGGACGTGCGCCGGTTCATGTTCACGCAGCACGAGATAGGCGCCGACGAGCACCGCGCGTTCTTCGATCGGGCGCTGCGCGACCCTACGCGGGCGTACTACCTGGGGCTGGACGACGAAACGCCCGTCGGGTTGGTCACGTTCCGGGACATCGATCCAGTCCAGGAGAGCGCGTCGTGGGGCTTCTACACGCGTCCTGGGTCTCCACCGGGCACCGGGCGGCGGATGCTGACGCTTGCGCTCGATCAGGCGTTCGTCCGAGACGGCCTGACGAAGGTCAGTGGCGAGGCGTTCGCATTCAACCGCGCATCGATCAGGCTGCACCTGGGGTTGGGCTTCTCCGTCGAGGGCTTCCTGCGAAGCCACCGCCAGTGCGGAGGTCGACGGGTCGACGTGGTGCGGATGGCCATGCTCGAGGGCCACTGGACGTCGGAACACAAGGCGTGGCTCGCGCGCGCATCCGAGGCACGATCCCGCTCCGCCGGCGGTGACGCGCCGAGGTCCTATCGAGTCGACGCTCATGGAGGACTGGCGCAACTGGTGGTCAACCACCTCACGGCGGGCATGGGCAGCGTCACATCCGTGCACCTCGATGCGCTCCGAGCGGCGACGCACGTGGGCACCGTCGAACTCGTGCTGCGTCGTGTCGCCAACGGCGCTGGCCAGGCCACCTTCGACATCGACATCGTCGACGCGGACGGCGCCACGCTCGCACGCGGACGGGCAGACGTCATCGTCGCGGAGGGACGTGCATGAAGCACCTCGAGATCGCGGGCCACCCGATCGGCCCCGAGCACGCCCCGTACGTAATCGCCGAGATGAGCGGGAACCACAACCGCAGCCTCGATCGTGCGCTTGCCATCGTCGACGCCATCGCCGAGTCCGGAGCGCACGCCGTCAAGCTGCAGACGTACACCGCGGACACGATGACGCTCGACCTGCGCGAAGGGGCGTTCGTCATCGACGACCCCACCAGCCTCTGGCACGGCCGCACCCTGCACGACCTGTACGCAGAGGCGCACACCCCATGGGAGTGGCATCCAGCGCTCTTCGAGCGCGCCGAGCAGCACGGTATCGCGTGCTTCAGTTCGCCGTTCGACGCCACCGCCGTCGACCTGCTCGAGAGCCTCGACGCCCCTGCCTACAAGATCGCGAGCTTCGAGAACACCGACGTGGCCCTGCTGCGCAGGGTCGCGCGGA
>SLSM01000334.1 GCA_007130445.1 Trueperaceae bacterium
CAGCAGCACGCGACGACGACGCCCCGCTCCGCATCGGCCTCCTGTCCGACATCCACGACCACATCCCTGCTCTGAAGCGCGCCCTGCCCTGGCTGCAACAGCACACCGACGTCCTGCTCGTGCTCGGCGACCTGGTGGCTCCGTTCGTGATGAAGCAGCTCGGGACGCACTACACCAAGCGCATCCACGTCGTGTTCGGCAACAACGACGGCGACCTCCACCGGTTGTGCGCGACCGCGGCCGGCTTCCCCCACGTCAAGGTCCACGGCGAACTGTTCCGCAACGTCCTCGGCAACCGCGCCGTGATCGCCCAGCACTACCCGGGCATCGCCGACGTGATCGATCCCGCGGCGGCCGACCTGATCGCCTTCGGGCACGACCATCGCGCTCGCCGCAGCCGCCGCGGCGACGCCTGGTTCGTGAACCCCGGTGCCCTGATGGGGTACGACCCCGTGGTCGACGCCGAGGTCGCCGCCTCCTGGGCCGTCTACGACGGCGCGTCGCATACGGTCTCGTTCTGGCGACTCGAGGGTGGCGAGGTGGCCGGCTGGGATCCGGAGGCCTGAGTCGAGCCGGGCGTTGACACGCGATCGGTCCACCCTCTAGACTCGTGGCAACGACAGGTTAAACGTTTAACCGTCCTGGCTCCGAGCGAAGGTGGGGCCCGATCCCTCGACTCGGCGTGAGGGGAGCAACGGTGGCGAGGCTGAAGGACATCGCGAGAGCGGCAGGCGTGTCGATCGCGACCGTCTCGAACGTCGTGAACGGCACCAAGACGGCGACGCCGGCCGTCCAGCGCCGCGTGCTGAGCGCCATCGAGCGCCTCGGCTACCTCCCCGACCTGCACGCGCGCACGCTCCGCACCGGCGCCAGCCGCTCGCTCGGCTTGGTCATCCCCGACCTCACCAACCCCTACTTCCCTGCTCTCGTACAGGCCATCGAGACCACAGCCCGCGAGCTCGGCTTCGTGCTCATCGTCATGGACGCCGGCAACGACGGCGAGCGCGAGACCGAGGCGCTGACGCTACTCGCCTCGTACCGGGTCGCGGGCGTCGTCTGGGTCCCCGTCGAGCACGAGCGCTCGCTCGACTGGCCCTACCCGATCGTGACGGTCGACCGGATGGTGCCGGGCTGCGACACCGTCGTCGCCGACCACGTCCAGGGCGGCACCCTGATCGGTCGCCATGCGCTGGCGCTCGGCCACCGCCGCATCGGCCTCCTGTCGGGTCCGCGGGCGCTGCCCAGCGCCGCAGACCGCCGCTCCGCGTTCCTCGCCACGGTGGCGGGTCACGCCGAGATCGCGTGGGAGATCCCCGTGCCGTTCTCGAGCGACCTGCCCCGCGCGGCGTTGCAGCGGCTCGCCGACCCCGACTGCAGCCTGGTGGTGTGCGCCAACGACGCGGTCGCCGTCGGCGTGCTGCGCGCCGCACGCGACGCAGGGCTGCGCGTCCCGGACGACCTCTCCGTCATCGGGTTCGACGACGTGCCCTGGGCCGACTTCGTCGAGCCGGGGCTGACGACGGTGCGCCAACCGCTCGCTGCGCTGGGCCGCAACGCCGTGACCACGCTGCACGCGCGCATCGCCGATCCCGAGCGCCCACTGCATCGCGAGACGCTGCCGGTGACGCTGGTCGAGCGCCGCTCGGCCGCGCCCGTCGCCCCATACCCGAGAGGAGACCGACCGTGATCGTCGTGGTGGGCAGCCTGAACGTGGACCTCGTGGTACGCGTGCCGCGTTTCCCCGCCGCGGGCGAGACGCTCCTCGGCGGCGACTACGCGCGGCATCCGGGTGGGAAGGGCGCCAACCAGGCGGTCGCCGCGGCGCGCGCCGGTGCGCGCACCCGCATGGTCGGCCGGGTCGGGAACGACGATTTCGGCGCGTGGCTGGCGCAGGGCCTCCAGGCCGACGGCGTGGAGCACGGCGACGTGCGCGCCCTGGACGGCGTCCCCACCGGCGTGGCCTTCATCAGCGTCGATCCGGACGCGCAGAACTGCATCATCGTGTCGCCGGGCGCCAACGCGCGCCTCGAGCCGAGCGACATCACACCCGGCGCGTTCGAGGGCGCACGCGTCGTCCTCCTCCAACTCGAGGTGCCGCTGGCCACCGTGCTCGAGGCCGCGCGGCTGGGCCGGGCCGCCGGAGCGCGCGTGGTGCTGAACCTGGCACCCGCGCAACCGCTCGCGGCCGAGGCGCTGCGCGACGTCGACGTGCTGCTCGTCAACGAACACGAGGCCGCCCTGCTGCTCGGCGACACCGACGACGCCGTCCGGGTCACTCCGGAGCGTGCCGCGCGCCGCCTCGGCGAGGTCGTTCCGAGCGTCGTCGTGACGCTCGGCGCGCGCGGCGCCGTATGGGCCGAGGGCGGCGAGAGCGGCACCGTGCCCGGCTTCGCGGTCGAGGCGGTCGACACCACCGCGGCCGGAGACGCCTTCGCAGGCGCGCTCGGCGCGGCGCTGGCCGACGGTCGACGCGTGCGCGACGCGCTGCGCTTCGCGTCGGCCGCCGGCGCCCTGGCGGTGACGACGCCGGGCGCGCAGCCCTCGCTCCCGCACGCCGACGCCATCAACGCCTTCCTCGAGGAGCGCGGCTGATGGCGCTGCTGAGTATGCACGGCGTGAGCAAGCGCTTCGGCGCCGTCACGGCCTTGCAGGGCGTCGACTTCACGCTCGAGGCGGGAGAGGTCCACGCGCTCGTCGGCGAGAACGGCGCCGGGAAGTCGACGCTCATGAAGATCCTGGCCGGCGTGCAACCGCCCGACGACGGCCACATGCGGCTCGGCGGCGACGAGGTGCGCTTCTCGAGCGTCCAGGAGGCGCAAGCGCGGGGCGTCGTGATGGTCTACCAGGAGCTGGCGCTCGTGCCGACGCTCTCCATCGCCGAGAACCTCTTCATGGGACGCCTGCCGCGCCTCGTCGACTACCGTGCGCTGCGCGAGCGGGCGCGCACGCTGCTCGCACAGGTCGACCTGCACCTCGACCCCGACACGGAGGTGTCGCGGTTGTCGATCGGCGAGCGCCAGCTCGTCGAGATCGCCCGCGCCCTCGCGCGCGAGGGCCGGGTCCTGGTCCTCGACGAGCCCACGGCTGCCCTCGCCTCGACCGAGACCGACCGCCTCTTCGAGATCATCGAACGGGTCAAGGCGGCCGGCGTCAGCGTGGTGTACATCAGCCACCGTCTCGAGGAGGTGTTCCGCATCGCGGATCGCGTCACGGTGCTGCGCGACGGTGCCCTGGTGGGCACGCGTTCGGTCGCCGAGACGAACGCCGACGAGATCATCGAGATGATGGTCGGCTCCGCCGTCCACCGCTACGAGCGACCCGCGCGCGTGCGCGATCAGGTCGTGGGCACGTTCGAGGTCACCGACGGCGACCTCGAACCGCTCCGGGTCACGCTCCACGCCGGCGAGATCGTCGGGTTGGCCGGCGTGATCGGCTCGGGGCGCGAGCGCGTGCTCCCCAGCGCCTTCGGTCTGCGCGGCAGCGCCCGCTGGAACGACGCCGCGATCCGCTCACCGCGCGACGCGATCAACGCCGGGATCGTGCTCGTGCCCAGCGATCGCAAGGCGCAGGGCCTCGTGGTCGGCCTGAGCGTGGAGGCGAACCTGTCGCTCGCCACCCTGGGGCGGCTGCAACGGCTCGGCTTCATGCGCGCCGGTGCGGTGCGCGCGCAGTCGCGCCACTGGATCGAACGGCTGTCGCTGCGCCCCCCCGACCCGGACAAGGTCGTGTGGGAACTCTCGGGTGGCAACCAGCAGAAGGTCGTGATCGCCAAGGCGCTCGCGACCG
>SLSM01000203.1 GCA_007130445.1 Trueperaceae bacterium
AAGGCGAACTTGGAGCAGGAGTACCGCCGGCTCGAGGAGTCGACGAAGATCCTGCAGGACCTCACCGGCACCAGCGACGACTACGACGATTCGGGGCTCGAGGACGCCAAGCGCGAGAAGGCGCGCATCGAGAACCGCATTGACGACCTCGAGACGCAGCTCGATCGCGCGGAGATCATCTCCGAGAACGACCCGAACCGCGTCGACCTCGGCAACGTCGTGGCGCTCACCGATCTGGACGCCAAGCGCGAGATGCGAGTCCAGGTCGTGTCGCCGGTCGAGGCCGGCGTGCTCGAGGGCGACGTTCCGAAGGTGTCCGACGAGTCGCCACTCGGCCGGGCCTTGATCGGCCGCGGGCTCGGTGACGAGGTCACGGTCACCATGGGCGACAAGAAGCGGCGCTACCGCGTCGACGCGATCGTCTAGCCCGTGTAGCGTCCGATCACGATGGCGCTGCGTGCGGGCCTCGCGCGAGCGCCGCCAAGACGGAGCGCGCCTCCACGCTGCCGACGAGCCGCCCCTCGCGGTCGACGACGAACACGGGACCGTCGGCGGCGGCGACGTCCGCGACGACGTCTTGTAAGAGCGCCTCGGATGAGACGCGCACGGCGTTCACGGTCTGGTCGGCGGCGTCCGCATCGTCTGGCACGGGCGCCATGATGTGGCGCACCTTCATCACGCGCGAGCGATCGACGTCCTCCACGAACGCCTTGACGTAGTCGTCGGCGGGGCGCGTGACGATCTCGGTCGGCGTGCCCACCTGGACCACGACGCCGTCCTTGAGCACCGCGATGCGGTCGCCCAGGCGCAGGGCCTCGTCGAGGTCGTGCGTGATGAACACGATGGTCTTGGCCAGTTCGCGCTGCAGGCGCAGGAGTTCGCCCTGCATCTCGCGGCGGATCAGCGGGTCGAGCGCGCTGAACGCCTCGTCCATCAGCAGCACGTCAGGATCGGTGCACAAGGCTCGCGCCAGGCCGACGCGCTGCTGCATGCCGCCCGAGAGCTCGCGCGGCAGCGAGCGCTCGTAACCCTGGAGACCTACGCGCTCGATCCACGCGCCCGCCTGGCGCTCGCGCTCGGCGCGCGAGACGCCCTGCACGCGCAGGCCGAAGCCGACGTTGTCGAGCACGCTGCGGTGCGGCAAGAGCGCGAAGCGCTGGAAGACCATGCCCATCCGGCTGCGGCGCATGGCGCGCAACTCGCGCGGCCGCAGCGCCAGCACGTCGGTGCCGTCGAGCGTCAGCGTGCCCGAGGTCGGCTCGATGAGTCGGTTGAAGCAGCGCACCAGCGTCGACTTCCCGCTCCCGGAGAGCCCCATGACGACGAACGTCTCGCCGGGCTCGATGGTCACGTCGACGTCGAGCAGGCCCACCGTGTGCCCGGTCTGCTCCAGGATCTCGTCCTTGCCGACGCCTCGTTCGAGGAGCGGCAGCACCGAGCGCGGGTTCGGGCCGAAGACCTTCGACAGCCCCTCGGCGACGATGTGCGCCACGTCAGCGCTCTCCTGCGGTGTGGTCCCAGCGGCGGCTGTAGCCCGCCGTGATCCGGTCCATGACGATCGCCAGGAACACGATCGCCAGCCCCGCCTCGAGTCCCAGGCCGACGTCGCCGCGCTGCAGACCGCGCAGGACCTCCTGTCCCAGCCCGCGAGCGCCGATCATCGACGCCACCACCACCATGGCGAGGGCCATCATGATCGTCTGGTTGATGCCCGCCATGATCGTCGGCACCGCCAGCGGTAGGCGCACCAGGAACAGCGCCTGACGCTCGGACGCACCGAACGCGTCGGCGGCCTCCACCACTTCGCGGTCCACCAGGCGCAGACCAAGGTCGGTCAGGCGGATGACGGGCGGGACGGCGTACACGAAGGTCGCTATGATCGCCGCCACGTTCCCCAGCCCGAAGAACATCACCACCGGCACCAGGTACACGAAGCTCGGCAGCGTCTGCATCGCGTCGAGGACCGGTTGCAACACCTTCTTGAGGCGATCGCTGCGGGCCATGGCCACGCCGATCGGGATGCCGATCACGATCGTGAACACGGTCGCGACCAGCATGATCGCGAGCGTGGTCATCATCTGAGACCACAGTCCGAAGGTGCCGACGAGCACCATGAGACCCGCCAGCACCACGCCCGAGACGATCTTGCGTCCCGTGGCGTGCCACACCAGCACCGCGACGATGAGCACGACCAGCCACCACGGCAACGCCACGAGGAAGCGCTCCACGCGGATGAGGAGCTGCAGCAGCGCCTCGGTGATCGCCGCGAACACGTCGCCGAAGTTGACGACGAGCGCGCTCACGGCGTCGTTGGTCCAGCCGCGCAGCGGGATGCGCCACGCGCTCGGGAAGTCCTGCGTCAGGAACGCCATCATGGGAGGAGTCTAGTCCAGGGCGGCGAGCACGCGCTTCGCGACCACGTCGTCGACCCACTGCGTCCAGGCGTCGGGACGCTCCGCAAGGAAGGTGCGGGCAGCGCCGAGCGGGTCGTCACCCGTCTCCTGCATGTGCGCGAGCAGTTCGCTGATGACGTCGGTCGGGACGCGAACGGCGCCGAGGAAGCGGAGGATCGCGTCGCCGGCATCGGCGTGGAACGCCTCGCCCACGACGATCGCGGCTGCTGCGTCAGGGTACGCGCAGGCGACCTCGGCCTGCTCTGGTGTGTCCAAGTGCGCCATCATGTGCTCCCAGCAGGCGTCGGTGTAGGGCGGCTCCTCCAGGCGGACCATGTCGAGCCGTCCCAGGAGCCACGTCGGGGCCCAGTAGTAGCCGAGCCACGGCTCGCCGCGGACGTACGCGGTCTCCATCGTCGTGGCGAGCGCGACGGCGGTGCCCGGCTCGAAGCTCACGAACGCGTCGGTCAGCCCGTAGGCGTGCAGCTTGACGGTGTTGATGAGTTCGCACTGCCACCCGAGGATGCAGTTGTGGAACCGGCCGCGGTCGGGCTGTTCGGGGTCGCGGAAGAGCTCCGCGTAGGCCGGCAGGTCGGTGACGCTGCGCAGGTCGGGCGCCAGCGGCTCGATGCCGCGCTCGGCGTCGCCCTCGACCACGTACCGCGGGACGTAGAAGGCCTGGATGGCGTCGTCGAACACCTCGGCGACCTCCACGACGGCCCCAGAGGCGAGCGCGTCCGGCCAGAAATTCGGGATGTTCACCTTCGAGACCTCCATCAACACGTCGATATCGCCCCGGATCGCGCCTTGGTACATGGGGATCGTCGAGCCGGGGAACGCGTCGGTCGTGCAGCCGAAGCCCTCCTCGAGGACGGTTCGAGCGATGCCGTTCAGTAGCAGCGCGCTGTCCCAATCGAAGTCGGCGAAGACGATCGTGCGGTCGATCGGGCAGATGGCATCGCTGGCGCTCGCGGTGCCCGCGACGATCGACGCGAACACGACGAGGAGCGCCGCGAGAGCGCGGCGAAGGCGTTGTAGGTCAAGGTCACCAGCGGCAGCACGATGTGCCACGCAACGTCGCCGATCTTTTCCCCGAAGCTCATCTCCTCGAAGCCCTCGAAGCTGTGCCATCCCTGGAGCGGAAACCACTCGAGGAAGTGGCCTCCCGCGAAGAAGATCAGAAGCATCGTGCCGATCCAGAACTTCGGCAGCGAGTAGAGCATGAAGACGATCACGGTGCTGATCTGGTCCCCCACGGTGTATTGCCGCACCGCGGAGTAGATCCCGAGCGGAATCGCTATCGAATAGGCTATCAGGAGGGACAAGAAGGCCAGCAGCACGGTGATGGGCAGCGCCTCTCCGATGATCTCCACGATGGGGCGCCC
>SLSM01000294.1 GCA_007130445.1 Trueperaceae bacterium
CAGCCGCCCCCGCCCCCGCCCCCGCCCCCGCCCCCGTCCTCGTCCTCGCCTTCGGCGGCGTGGGGCGGCGGCTGGGACGTCGGCGCGAGGAACTCGCACAGGTCCGACACGCTCGCGAACGTCCAGTGCTCGCCGCCGTCGACGTCCTCGAGCCGTACGCGCCACACCGGACCCAGCGCTTCGTCGGACCAGAGGCGGAGCACGATCGGCCGATGGGGCTCGGGCCGGAGGTTCGCGGGCGATCCAGCCGTCCACAGCAACGTGGCGAGCTCCGCACGAAGGACGCCTTCACGCCGCACTGCGAGGTGCGCCGCGAGGGCGAGGGACGTGTGGGTCGGGAAGCGCAGGACGACGCCGTCCCAGGTGAAGCGAGGACGCCCGAGGAGCCTCGCCACGAGCGCAAGCGCTCGACCGGGCAGGGCTGCCACTGTGGACCGAAGCGGTCGCGACCGTGCCACGATGGACGGCGAACACGCCGCGAGCCGGGGAGGCCGACGTGGAGCGAGACGCTTGCCGACACGCATACCCACACACGGAGGACCACCGCAGTGCCACGTACTGGGTCGCGGGTGACTGACCCTGCCCCCACCCGCGGCACCGCGCTCGAGGTGCTCGCCGTGTTCACGCGCCTGGGACTCACCTCCTTCGGCGGCCCGGTCGCGCACCTCGGCTACTTCCGCGCAGAGGTCGTCGAGCGGCGCCGCTGGCTCGACGACCGCGAGTACGCCGACCTCGTCGCCCTGTGCCAGTTCCTCCCGGGGCCCGCGTCGTCCCAGGTTGGCATCGGCGTCGGCTACCGGCGGGCAGGCGTGCCGGGCGCGTTGGCGGCGTGGGTGGGTTTCACCCTCCCATCGGCGCTGGCGCTCGTGGCCTTCGCGTTCGGGATCGCGGCCGTGGGCGACGTCGCCGACGCCGCCTGGTTGCGGGGGCTGCTGATCGTCGCGGTCGCGGTGGTCGCGCACGCCGTGAAGGGCATGGCGGCCCAGCTCACCCCCGATCGGCCGCGCGTGACCGTCGCCCTGCTCGCCGCCATGGCGGCGCTCGTGTGGGTGAACACGGCGGCGCAGGTCGCGATCATCGCGGTGGGCGCGCTCCTCGGCATGACGCTCCTGCGAGACCTCGAGACGCCGCGTTCGGGCGATCGGCAGCGGATCGAACGTCGCTCGACCGGCGCCGGCCGAGCGACCGGAGGCCTGTCACGGCGCGCCGCGGCGACGCTGCTCGCGGTGTTCGCAGCGCTGCTCGTCGCGTTGCCTCTCGCTCGGCAGGCCACGCCCGATCAGGGCCTAGCCGTCGCCGACGCCTTCTACCGCACCGGCTCGCTGGTCTTCGGCGGCGGGCACGTGGTCCTACCGCTGATCCGCGCGGAGGTCGTACCCGCGGGCTGGGTCGACGACGCGACCTTCATCGCCGGCTACGGCGCCGCCCAGGCCGTCCCGGGACCGCTGTTCACGTTCTCGGCCTTCCTCGGCGCGGCCACCGCGCCCGGCGCGCAGGGCATCTGGCTGGCGGCGGTCGCGCTCGTCGCCGTGTTCGTGCCCTCGTTCCTGCTCGTCCTGGGCGTCCTGCCGTTCTGGGAGACGCTGCGCCGACGCGCGGGCGTGCGCCGAGCGCTCGTCGGCGTCAACGCCGCTGTCGTCGGCCTGCTGCTCGCGGCCCTCTACGACCCGGTCGCAACCAGCGCGATTCGCGCCCCGCTCGACGCGGCGCTGGTGCTGGCGGCCTACCTGGCGCTCGCGGTCTGGAAGCTGCCGCCGTGGCTCGTCGTCGGGCTCGGGGCGGGGACGACGGCGCTGCTGGGGCTGCTCGGCGTGCTGTAGGGCGCTGCAGCGTGGGCGAGTGCGGGCGGGCGCCGCTCAACCGGCCGGCGACGACCTGTCCTGTGTCACGCCCACCCGCCGCTCCAGCGGCGCGAAACCGAGCCGCTGGTAGAGCCCGAGTGCCGTCCCCTCGGCGTCGGCCTCGAGCAGCAACAGGTCGCTCCCCCAGGACGCGCGCACCGCCTCGGCGGCGTGGTGCAGCAGCGTCGAGGCGACGCCACGGCCGCGCTCGTCCGGATGGGTCACCACGGCCTGGAAGCGCGCGAGTTCGTCGACCCGGAAGACGCCTAGCGTGCCGATCAGCGCGTCGCCGGCGAACGCGCCCCACCACACGCCGTGGCCAGCCTCGACGGCCCGGCGGTTGAGCCGCATGACGTCGCTCACCAGGCGCGTGTAGCGCTCGCGTCGCTCGGGAGTGGCGTCGGCGGCCTGGACGCGCACGGCGGCGTCCCAACCGGCGTCGCTTGAGAGCGGTGCCAGGCGCAGGTCGGTGCGCGGCTGCTCGGGCGGCAGCAGCCGCGGCGCAGCGAGCACCACACCGAGGTCGCGCTCGAAGCCGACCCCGAGGAAGGGTTCGAGCAGTCCCTCCTCGCCGTCGAGGCCGTCCCAGGCAAGCGCGCGGTACGAGTACGCGGGCGGCGTGCCGATCGCGGCGTCGAACAGCGCGCACCAACGCTCCACGTCACCTGGCTCGGGGGGCCGCTCGAACACCATGAGGTTGCCGCCCCGGAACGAGGGCGCGAGCGGGTGCGTCACGACCAGGTGGTCGTGACGGTCGCGCACCACGCCGCGCCAGCCCGCCAGGGCGAGGTCGGTGTGGAGGCCGAGCGAACGGACGCGCATCAGCGAGTCTACCGAGCGCGCCGAGGCTCACGACGATGCGTCGTCGAGCGAGAACGGGATCGTCGCGCCTCGGAGCCGGGGGTGGGCACGGGCACGTCGACGACGCTGCGCGATCCAGCCGGCGATCGACACCGGAAGGGCGGAGGCGGTACGGCTCACGCTTGGGATCGCCCGCATGCGGCCCTTCGGCAGGATCGCGCACGAGGTCGTGGCGATGGCGTTCGGTTCGGCCTCAACGGGACTCGATCACGATCGCGTCGAGTTCGAGCGTGATCTCGTCGGCGACGCTGAGGACGCTGGCGACCCGCGGTTTCGTCATGTCGAAGTCGGCGAAGGTGAAGGTCGTGGTCGCCCGCAGTGACACGCCGTCGGGTTCGTACACGACCGTCGCGCTCCATGTCGCGGGTCGAGTGACGCCGCGGATCGTGAGCTCGCCGTGGATGAGATTCTCGCCCTCTCCTTCCGTCGGGAGCGGCAGCACGATCCCGTCGATGCGCTGCGGTACGAAGGTGACGGACGGGTGCGCGTTGGTCTGCAGCACCGAGCGCTGCAGGAAGGCGTCCCGGCGTTGCTGGTCGCTCGCGAGCGTCGCGACGTCGACGTCGATCCGCGAACCTGGCCCTACGGCCCCGTCGCCGTCGAGATGGATGATGCCTTGCACGTTGCGGGTGCTGCCGATCGCATCGCTTGGGAACGACGACCCTGCGAGCTGCTCGCGCACGCGGTAGCGCGCCTCGGCCTCGTTGGGCGCAAGCGTGAAGCTCGTGGCGAACGACATGCCTAGAACGAGCGCGAAGGCGAGTGCGGCGACGGATCGGTGACACTGCATGCTGGTTTCCTTCCCTGCTGCGGTCGACGTCCCGCCATGGCGTGGTGCTGCGAGCGAAGGTCGCGCGCCGGTGGGTGCGTGACACCCACGTACACGTCACGGCGGTGTGGATTCCGTGAACGTAGGGGAGCGCCAACGGGGACGCCCACGGCGAGCTGACCGGTCGGCCCGACGTGTGCGTGGTGCGATCGAGCGCCGCGGGGACGGTGTCGCACATGTCGAGGGTCGGCGCATCAATACACTCAACCACTTGGTTGACAATGCTCCATGCGTGCCGCATGATGTCGCATGACCGAACAGCTCGACGCCACGCGCACGCCACCGCTTGGCCCCGTGTTCCACGCCCTCGCCGACCCGCACCGGCGCGACATGCTGCGCCGGCTCGAGTCCGGCGCACGCACCGTCGGTGAACTCGCCGCTCCGCTGCCGATCAGCCTCGCCGCCGCAGCGAAGCACCTGCAGACGCTCGAGCGGGCCGGACTGGTGCGCAAGGAGGCCGTCGGCCGGCGCCGGTTGTGCGTGCTCGAGCCGAACGCCCTGCGGGCAGCCCACGCCTGGCTCGGACGCTACGAGCGTTTCTGGGCGGAACGGCTCGACGCGCTCGAGCACCGACGCGTCCTCGAGGCGTCGGCCGCCGCCGGCGTGAACGCGAGCGACGCACCGGAGAACGGCGATGGCTGACGAGCGCACCGCCGTCCACCTCGTCGGCCCGGGGTCCGTGCGCCTCGAGCGGCGCTTGGCGGGACCCATCGAGCGCGTCTGGTCGTACCTCACCGAACCACCACTGCGCGCCACGTGGCTCGCCGGCGGCGACCTCGAGCCGCGTGTCGGGGGACGCGTGACGCTGCTCTTCCGCCACGCCGAGATCACTGCCCCCGACGACGCCCCGCCGGAGCGCTACCGCGACACCCACGAGCACGGCCACCTCGCCAGCGGCGTCGTGACGGCCTGGCGTCCACCGACGCTGTTGCGGCATACGTGGGACGACGGCGACGAGGCCTCCGAGGTCACCTTCGAGTTGCGCGAGGATGCGGGCGACGTGGTGCTGACCATCACGCAGCGCCGGCTCGACACGCGCGCCGCGGTCGTCAGCGTCGCGTCGGGCTGGGACACCCACGTGGCCACCCTGGCGGCGCGCCTCGACGGCGACGCCACGCCCGCCTACTGGCGCGCCTTCGTCGCCAGCGAGGAGCGCCACGCCACGGCCTTCGCCGACCGCGCCGAGGCCGATGGCCGGCCGGCAGGGGCCGCCACGCTCCTGGCGCTCGAGGGCGGCCGGCACCGGCTGCGCTTCCGTCGCCGCGTCGCGGCCCCCAGCGAGGCCGTCTGGAGCGTGCTTGCCGAACCTGAACTGCGCGACCGCTGGTATCCGGCCGAGCTGCGCTTCCAGGGACCCGTCGGCGGCTGGGCGCGCGAGCGCTTCCCGGACGACACGGCGCCGCTCCCGGCGGGAACGCTCACCGCCTGGGAGCCGCCGCAGCGGCTGGCGTTCACGATCGAGGCCGACCCGCAGGCCGACGAACCGAGCGTCCGCCACGCCCAGTCCGTGGCCATCGACCTCGAGGGGGACGGAGACGCGACCCGCCTCACCTTCACGTACACGTTCGGCGACCGCGCTCTGGCCGTCTCCGTGGGCGCAGGCTGGCACGGCTGCCTCGACGCCCTCGTTGCGGTCGCCGAGCGGCGCGAACCGTCCGCTGATCGACGAGCGCTGCGCAGCGTGTACGACGTGTGGTTCGCAGGCGTCGAGGCGCCCGACACGGCGTGACGTTGGGTCCGCCCCCACGGTCGAGCGCCGGGCCACCAGCGCTCAGGTTCCCGAGAAGTCCAGCCCCTTCGCAGCGAGCGCCTCGCCGAGGATGGCGATCGCGTCCGGGTGATCCCCGACAGGACGGACGTCAGGTGTAGGGGCCATCGAGTCTCCTTCCGCTCGGTGCGCCGCCGCGACCACGCGGGCCGGCGGACCGGGCGGCCGGCCCGCGGCGCGCTGCCACGACGCTAGCCTTCACCGGCGTCGTCGATGAGGCGCTTCCCGAGGCTGACGACGTCGTCTCGGCCGTAGCCAAGACCCGTGTAGAACGCGATCGCTGCCGCGTTGTCCGCACGGACCTGGAGGTTGAGCTTGGGGCAGCCGCGCGCCGCGGGCAGCTGCTCGAGCTCGGTCATGAGCACCCTACCGAGGCCCTGGTGGCGGCGATCCGGCGCCACGGCGAGGTAGTTCACCCAGCCGCGATGCCCGTCGTACCCACCCATGGCGGTGGCGGCGACGACGCCGTCGAGCTCCAGGACCAGGAACAGTTCCGGCTGCGTCGTGCGCTTGCGCGCGATGTCGGCGTGCGGGTCGTTCCACGGCCGCGTGAGGCCGCACCGGCGCCACAGGTCGACGACCTGGTCCTCGTCTGCAGGGACGAACGCTCGGACCGTCATGCGGCGTGAGCGTACCGCGCCACCGTCACGCGAACGCCTCGCGGCCTCGCTCCACGGAGGCCGCGAGATGCTCGAGCGTCGAGTGCAGCCCGGCCTCGTGCGCCTCGGTGTCGATGCCTGGAGGCACGTTCTCGGCCACGAACGAGACGCACGTGCGGCCGGCCGCGGCCTGGAGCGACCAGGTCATCGTCATCGTCCCCGCGAACGCGGGGTCGTCGGCCTCGAAGTCGACCTCGAGGACCACGCGCTCGTCCTCGATCACCCGGGTTGCTCGATCGGTTCTGCGTACGCTCTCCGTCACGCCGCGCCGAACTCGACCTCGCCGGTGAAGTCGACCATCCAGCCGATCCCGTAGCGGTCGGTGCAGGCGCCGAAGAGCGCCGCCCACGCCGTGCGCTCGAGCGGCATCGTGACGGTGCCGCCGTCGCTGAGCGCCGCGAACACGCGCCGCGCCTCGTCGGCGTCGTCGGCCGCCAGGTGGATCTGCACGTTGTTCCCCACGCGGTGCTGCGATGCGCCCGCCTCCGAGACGTCGGACCCCATCAGGACGGTGTCGCGCGCGATCGGCAGTGAGACGTGGGCGATCAGGTCGGCCTCGGCGTCATCGCCGTCCATGCCCATGTCGCGGTAGCGGATGACGCCGGCGTACTCGCCGCCGAAGACGTTGCGGTAGAAGGCGAAGGCCGCCTCGGTCTCGCCGCGGAAGTTCAGGTAGGGGGTGGCTCGTTGCATGGTCGATCCTCCTCGTTCGTGTCGCGCATCGTCTCGATGCGCGGTCGATCCGTGGTCAGCTGTCTCGGCGGCGAAGAACGACATGGGCGGCGTGCTCCGACGCCTTGAACTCGATGCACTCGTAGCCTGGAGCCCGCGCATCGACCCCTTCGAACAGCCGCTCTCCGGCCCCCAACAGCATCGGCGCGATCGCGAGGTGCAGCTCGTCGATGAGGCCGGCACGAAGGTACTGCTGGATCGTGTTCGCCCCTCCGCCGATCCGCACGTCCAGGTCGCCGGCCGCCTCGCGTGCACGGTCGAGCGCCTCGTGAATGCCGCCCGTGATGAAGTGGAACGTCGTACCTCCTTCCATCTCGAGGGGTGCGCGCGCGTGATGGGTCAAGACGAAGACCGGACAACGGTAGGGCGGCTCGTCCCCCCACCAGCCTCGCCACCTCGTGTCCGGTCAGGGACCACGAACGGGACCGAACATGTTCCTCCCGAGGATCCAGGACCCGACGTTCTGGAAGCCGCGAGCGGTGACGTCGTCGAAGCCGGTCGTGCCGCCCGCCGTGCCCATCACGGTGCGCTGGAACGTGCGTGTCGGGGAGAGCCACCGGGCCAACGCCTCACCGCCGACGCCGAGCGGGTGGTCGATGTCCTGGCTCGGACCGGCGCCGTATTCGTCGAGCGAGATGGTGAAGCTCGCGACACGTACCCGTGCCACCTTCACGCCTCCGGTGCGACGCGCGGAACGTAACGCTGGAACACCATGCCGGAAGCGAACCTGCGCTCTTCGACGAGCTCGAGGTCCAGGGGCCCAGTGAGGTCCTTGAACACGGGAGCGCCCGAACCGCGGACGATCGGCACGGAGTAGAGCCCGTACTCGTCCACCAAGCCCGCGTCGATGAAGTGCGCAGCCAGCGTCGGTCCCGAGACCGAGAGGTCGCGGGTCGACGCCGCCTTGAGTCGCCGGATCTCATCCGGCCGGAACGCGCGCACGAGCGTCGTGTTGGCACTCGCCACGCGTTCGAGCGTCGACGAGATCACGAGCTTGTCGAGGTCGTTCCAGATGCGTGCGAACTCGTCCTGGTGCTCGGCCGACCCAGCCCCGCGCGCTTCGTAGGTCTCCCAGTAGAGCATCGCTTCGTACATGCGGCGACCGTAGATCTCGGTGCCGTACCTGTGCATCTCGTCGTTGATGAAGGCGCTGACCTCGTCGTCGACGTGCTCCGACGGGCCAGCGAGGTAGCCGTCGAGCGACATGAACATCCCGTATGTCAGTGTCCCCATCGTCACGATCCCTCCATCCTGCCGGCAGCGGGTGTCATGCTCGACCCTCCTCGCTGCGGCGTGCATCGTCGCGATGCGCGTCGTGAAGGCGCCACCAGCGATAGGGCGGCAGGCGTGTCACGTCGCTGGGTACTCGTCCGGGTACGGGATCGTGGGACTGCCGGCCTGGAGCCCAAGCCCGGTCAGTCGACCCGTGGGCTCCTCCCACGGCTCCTGCCGACCGAGGGCGGTGAGTTCGAGCAGCTGGTCGGAGGTGCCGACCTCGAGCCCGCGCGCGTAGGCCGAGTAGGTGTGGAACACGCGGTCGCCGACCCGCAAGAAGCAGCTCATCGCAGGGAGCTCGATCGGTTGCGTGCCGCTCACGTAGTGCTCCGTGCCGGCCCGGGCGTGCTCCTCGGGCGTGCGGTAGTTGTACTCGAGCGGCGCCACGGACTCGTCGAGGGTGGCGTGGTGGTCGTGGTTGAAGGTCCCCGAGCCGGACGAGTACCAGGGCACCTGCCAGCCCATGCGCTCCTTGAACGCTTCGAGCTTCGGGTACGGTGCGCGCGACACGAGGACGAAACTCGTCGTGCGCGCGCGCAGGTGGTTGAGGTGGCCCCGCGCGATTTCGTCGACGGCAGCCGAGCAGCTGCGGCACGGCAGCTCCCAGTCCGGTCCGTACATCACGAACTGCACGATCAACTGGAGCCGGCCCTCGAACAGGTCGAGGAGGCCCACCTCGCCGTCGGGTCCGTCGAAGCGGACGTCGCTCGTCACCTCGACCATCGGCAGGCGGCGACGCGCCGCGGCCACGGCGTCGCGTTCGCGGGTGAGCGTCTTCTCGCGCTCGAGCAGCGCGAGGCGCGCTTGCCGCCACGTCTCGTATGGCACGATCTCCGGCAGGTCGAGCCCCGCCAGGTCGCCGTCGTGTTGGTGTGTCATGCTGCCCCTCCTCCTGATCACGGTCGAGCCACGTTGCACGGCCCTCGGGTGTGCGGATCGGTCGCCTGGCGGATCACCCCCTCGTCGAGCGCGTGGCGCGCGTGGGCGGCGCACCGTCCATGTGTTCGAGTCGATCGAGCGCGGTTTTCCACGCCGGCAGGGCGGCTTCGAGGGCGCGTCTGCCGGCCGTGGTCAGCACGAGCGGGCGTTCGCGAGCGTCGTCGGTCTGCAGCGTCTCGATCCAGCCGTTGCGCTCGAGCGTGACCGCACTGCGGGTGAGGGTGGTTCGCTCCAGGCCGAGCCCGTCGGCAAGCTGACCGCGACCGGTCGGACCGCGTTGGGCCAACGCCGCCAGTACCGAGAACTGCGTCGAGCGCACCCCGTGCGGGCGCAGATAGGCGTCGAAGTGGCGCGTCAGCGCACGCGCCTGACGGCGGGCCGCGAGGCACGGGCACGAACGGGTCATGCTGAGGTCGACGGTCTCGGACACGTTCGATAAGTGTATACGCACGTATCGTCGACCGCAACCCATGCCTGGTCGGCAGCGGCTCCGAGGCATGCCTCCGGACGCACGGCGAGCGCCGGGCACGCTGGATCGGATACGTCCAGGGCGCCCGCTGATGCAGCACAGAACAGCGCGCCCTGTCGGGATACCCTGATGGAGTGGGCTGTGCCGTCAGATTGGTTCTCCGAGGAGGCCACAGCATGAGCGAACGCGAACTGTACGAGAAGAAGCTCAAGGCCAAGATCGACGAATGGAAGGCCGAAGCCGCGAAGATGCGGGCCAAGGCCGACGGAGCGAGCGCCGACGCACAGCTCGAGTGGAAGCGTGAGGTCGACGAGATCGAGGGCGAGATCGAGCGCGCCGAGGATCGCCTGAGCGAGCTCCGCGATGCCAGCGGTGACGCGTGGGTGTCGGTCAAGGAGGGCGCAGAGGACGCCTGGGCGTCGATCAGCAAGGGCTTCGAGAAGGCGGCCGAGCGCTTCCGAGACTGACCGACGTTCGCCGCGGGCGCGTCAGCCCGTCGGCCCCACGCGCGGCACCACGCCGAGCAGTACCAGGTCCACCACGTCCTCGAGCCAGCCGCGAGTGATGGGTGCGTGCTCGAGGAGCGCCCGATGCAGGATCGCGCCGACGAGCGTGTGGATCACCAGCTCGCCTCGTAGGCCGTGAGGCCATTCGCCGCGTGCCTCCGCGCGCGCCACGAGCGCTTCCATCGCGCCGCTCGTGTGCTGCTCGAGGCGGCGTGCCGCGAGCGCGGCGACGTCGGCCTCGGCCTGCGCCGACAGTGCGGCGCGTGCGACGGCACGCCCACCGGGCTGCGCGACGAACTCGGCTACGCGCCACAGCAGGCCGACCAGGTCGCCTCGAAGCGTCCCGGTGTCCGGGACGTGGGCCGCGACATCGTCGGCGATCCCCTCGAGGGCGGCGGCCACGAGCGCTGCGCGCGTCGGCCAGCGGCGGTAGATGGTGGTCTTGTTGACCTCGGCGTGTCGGGCGACGCGCTCGACGCTCAGTCCGGACAGCCCCGCGGTCGCGAGTTCGGCGAGCGTCGCCTCGAGGACGGCGTCGGTGATGCGCTGGCCGCGTGGGCGACCGGCGTCGCGACGGCGGGTGCGCTGGGTCGTGCCCATGCGCGATCCTACCGCCCGGCTCCGGAGCGACGTGATAGCGTGGCTAATGCAACGCCACGTTGCAATCGTGAAGAGGTGGCCCATGCGCATCGCGATCGTCTGCAACGACACACGAGGGGGCGTGCAACCGTACGTCGCGCTCGCCCGCGGGCTCCGCGGCGCCGGCCACCACGTCCAGGCGGTGGCTCCGAGCGGCCTCACCGAGATGTTCGGAGACGCCGGCATCCCCGTCACGGCGCTCTCCGGAGACGTCCAGGCGATCGTGCGCGACTCGGGCGGCGCGGCAGAGCGTGGCGCGCTCGCGAGCCTCGTGTTCGCGGCACGGCAGCTGCCGCGCGTCATGGAGACCTGGATGCGCGAGACGCTCGACGGGTGTTCGGGCGCCGACCTCATCACCGGCGGCATCGGCGGTATGGGGACCGGGCTCGCGGTCGCCGACGTGCTGGGCGTGCCGTTCGTCGAGGCGCACCTGCAGCCCGTCGGCATGCCGACCGATGCCTACCCGGGCGTGCTGATGCCCTGGATGCCGCGGTGGGCGGGCGCCGGCGCGCTGCGCCTCAGCCACACCCTCTCCGAGGCGGCCCTGTGGGGCTCGATGGCCGGGCCGACGCGCCGCGCACGACGCCGCGTCCTCGGCCTGCGCGGCGCGCCGCGATCGAACCGTGATCAACCCGTCCTGTACGGCTTCAGCCCGGAGGTGGTCCGGGTGCCCTCGAACGGCGCGCGCCGTCGCCACACGACCGGATACTGGACGCTGCCCCTGGAGGCGGCGTGGGAACCACCGGCGGCCCTGGCGGCGTTCCTGGCGGCGGACGGCCCGCCCGTGGTCTCGATCGGGTTCGGCAGCATGGCCAGCGAAGACCCGGCCGCGCTCGCCGCGCTCGCTCGCGGCGCCGCCAGCGACGCCGGTGCGCGAGCGGTCCTGCTCTCCGGCTGGGGCGGCCTCGCCGGGGCGCCAGACGACGACACGGCGCTCACCATCGACGCCGTGCCCCACGAGTGGCTCTTCCGACACGTCGCGGCCATCGTGCACCACGGCGGCGCGGGCACCACGGGTGCGTCGCTGCGCGCCGGCGTACCCGTGACCGTCGTCCCGTTCACCATGGACCAACCGTTCTGGGGCGCCCGCGTCACCGCTCTGGGCGTTGGGCCGACGCCGATTCCCCGCACCAGGTTGACGCGCGAACGCCTCGCCTCGGCGCTCCGGCGATCGCTCGATGACGACGCGATGCGCGGGCGTGCCGCCGCCCTCGGCGAGCGGATCCGGGCCGAGGACGGCGTGGCCGAGGCCGTTCGGCAGTTCGAGGCGCTCGCTGCGGGTCGCGGCTGAGTGAACGCCGGACCCCTCCCCGGAGCGGATCGTGCGCACCGTTCGTCGTCGGTGACGGCTACACTGGCGGTCGATGGCGAGCCACCCGGTCCAGATCCACCCGCTCGTGACGATGGACGCCCTGCGCACCTGCGAGCAGTTGCAGCTCGCCGTGTGGGGGTACGCCGACCGCGAGGTCGTGCCCGCCGCGCAGATGCGGGCCGCCATGCACGCCGGCGCCCTGATCGCCGGCGCCTTCGTCGGGCGCGAGCAGATCGGCTTCCTCTACGGCTTTCCCGCCCTACCGCACGAGGCCGGGCTGGAGGGCGTCGGCCTGCACTCGCACATGATGGCCGTGCTGCCGGAGGCGCGTGGGCTCGGCGCCGGACGGCGGCTGAAGTGGTTCCAGCGCCGCTGGTGCCAAGACCGCGGCATGCGCTGGCTCACCTGGACGTTCGACCCGCTCATGGCTCCCAACGCACGCCTCAACCTCGGTTATCTCGGCGCGGTGGTGCACGAGTACCAGACCGATTTCTACGGCGTGTTGGGCGGGCAGTTGTCTGGCACGCTGCCCACGGATCGCTTCGTGGCGCTGTGGTGGATCGGCCACGACCACGTCCGCGCCTGCGCCGCCCGCGATGACGCCGCACGCTTCGGCGACGGCCGCGACGACGACCAGGACGCGTTCGCCGCGAGGGCGGCCGCCGGCGACGCGGCTGCGGCCGATGCGCCCTGGGCGCTCGAGATCGCGGACGACGGCGGTCCGAGCGAGCCGAGCCTCGAGCTTGCCGCGTCGGTCGTGCGGGTCGCCGCGCCAGCCGACGCCTCGCGCTTGCGACGCGACAGTCCGCCCGTGGCGCTGGCCTGGCGGGAGGCCTTCAAGGCGGTGTTCCCGACGTACTTCGCGCGCGGGTACGAGGTGCGCGGCTTCGAGGGCGGGGCGTATCGCCTCATGCGGGAGCGGCTCGAATCAGAATAGAAAGCAGCACTTGACAAACTGACAACCAGTGACTACCATGTGTGACGAGGAGGGCGACATGCCGTACCGTCAACCATGGGACATCGGCTTCGAACGAGCCACGGAACTGCGGCACGCCGCAATGCGCGAGCGCGCCTACCGCGAGGCTCGAGGCCGTTCCGCCACGACGCTCCGGGCCACCGCCGCGGACCTCGCACGCAGCTTCGCAGCGCGCCTGAGCCGCCTCGCCGAACGCCTCGACGCGCGCCACGCCCGCGTCGTCACCTCGCGACCCGACGGCGCCTGAGCGCGCGCCACAGGAGGATCCCATGACCGAGCACGACAGCAACGACCCGTTGGCCCGCGACATCGAGCGCATCAACGTCCTGCGCGATCAAGGCAGGCTCACCGGCGCTGAGGCCGACCGGCTGATCGCCGTCTTGCGCGGCGCGGCCCCTGCCGCCGAGATCGACGCCGACTCCGGTGCCGCCGCCGACGCCACGGCCGCCGCCGCACCGATGAGCGCAGACGAGCCCGCGGTCGCGGCACCGCAGGCGCCGCTGCCCCCCGAGCGACCCACGCCACCCACACCACCCGCACCACCCGCACCACCGACGGCACCCACACCGCCGACGACGCCCGCGACGCGGGCCTCCCGCGCGCGCGACGACATGGGCGTCCCCTGGCTGGTCACCGAGATGCTCGCCGCGGACCTCGTCGTGGAGGCGAAGCCGGGGATCGACACTCCCAGTCTCAGGAAGCCCGTCCAGGACGCGACGCTCGAGCGCGAGGGCGACGGTTGGCGTCTGCGTTACCGCACCGAGTGGAGCAACTGGTCGATCTTCGGCGGCCGCAGCGGCGGCCCCGACCGCATCGAGGTCGACGTCCCCGAGGGCATGGGGGTCGAACTCGACGTCAAGGCCGGCGACGTGACCGTGCGCGGCGTGTCGCACGTACGCGGCCGCATGCTGGCCGGCGACCTGGTGATCGACGGCGCGAGCTTCGTGGACGTCGACAAGAAAGCAGGGGACTTCGAGGCGCGGATCCGACCGACAGCGGGCACACAGCGTCTCGTCGCCAAAGCCGGCGACCTCGACGTCGTGCTGCTCCCCGGCTCCGACGTGCGCGTGTCGGCCTCGGTCAAGGTCGGCGATCTACGCATCCGCGGTGAGGGGTTCAAGGGCTCACGCGAGTCGCAAGGCATCGGCCACCGCCAGAGCCTCACGCTCGGCGCGGGCACGGCCGAGCTCGAGCTGCGTCTCTCCGCAGGGAGCATGACGCTGAAGACGGAGGCGTGACATGGGAGAC
>SLSM01000177.1 GCA_007130445.1 Trueperaceae bacterium
CGTTGACGAGGACGTCGATGCGGCCGAAGTGCTCGCCGACGGCGTCGACCATGGCCTCGACCTCGGCGACCTGCGACACGTCGGTCGGCACCACGAGGGCCTCACGACCCGTGCCCCGGACGAGGTCGGCTGCGACCTCAAGCTCGTCCCGTGACCGCGCCGCCAGGGCGACGTCGGCGCCGGCGTGCGCCAGCGCGAGCGCCATGCCGAGGCCGAGGCCGCGACCCCCGCCGGTCACGAGGGCGACGCGCCCGTCGATCCGCAGGCTCGGCATGACGAACTCGTCGTCGGCGGGTCGACGTGGCGCGTCCGTTGCGTTCATGGATCCCTCCACGGTAGGGGCATGGCGGCATGGTCGGCAGAGGTCGAGCGCCGGTCGCTCGGGATGTGCATCGCCACGTTCTTCGGCTTCGATCGAGGCTACCACTGCGTGGGTCGAGCGTCCCGATGGGGCTTGCGACGAGCCGGCCTTCGGAGTGCTCGAGCCGAGGTCGCAGGTGCTCGACCGCCTCGCGCGGCCGCGGTGGTCCGACGACACGGGCCCGATGCTCCTCCTCGACGATCATGCGGCCCTCGTGCCGCGCTACCATGCCGCGCTACCATGCCCGCATGACGGACGCAGATGTGCGACGGGACGTCGTGCGCGTGTTGCGGGGTGCGATCCCAGACCTCCAGTTGGTCGTGCTCTTCGGCTCCCACGCTCGCGGCGACGCGACGCCCGCGAGCGACGTCGACGTGGCCGTCCTCGCCACCGCACCGCTCCAGCCCGAACAGGTCAACGACACGCGTACAGGGCTCGAACGGGCCCTCCGGCGCGACGTCCACTTGATCGACCTCGGCACCGCGAGCACCGTCCTCCGGCACCAGGTCACGCAGCACGGCGAGGTGCTCCACACCGACGGCAGCGGCCGCGTCGAGCAGTTCCTCGACTTCGTCCTACGTGACTACGTTCGGCTCAACGAGGAGCGCGCCGGCATCCTCGACGACATCCGCGAACGGGGCCGCGTCCATGGCCGATGACGTCGTGCTCAACAAGACCGCCACGATCGAACGCTGCCTGGTGCGCGTGCGCGAGGAGTACGGCGGCGACGGGCGCGAGTTGGCCGTGGACCAGCGCCGCCAGGACGCCCTGGTGCTGAACCTGCTGCGAGCCTGCGAGACCGCCATCGACCTCGCGATGCACGCCGTGCGAGTTCGGGCGCTCGGTGCGCCACAGAGCAGTCGGGACGCGTTCGCGATGCTCGTCGACGCTGGATTGCTGGAGCCGGAACTGGGCGACGCCCTCGAGCGCATGGTCGGTTTCCGGAACATCGCCGTGCATCGCTACCAAGACCTGGACGTCGACGTGCTGCACGGCATCGTGCGCCAGCGGCTGGGCGACCTCGAGGCGTTCGCGGCGGCGATGGTACGCGAACTCGGCTGACCAGACCGCCAACCGCCATCGCCCTCGCAACACACAGCTCCCTCAGCGCCCCGCGCCCCCCAGGTGCGTCGCCGCACGACGCTTCAGGCTGCGCATCTGGTACGCGTGGCCGATCTCGTGCTCGACCAGGTGGTACACCACCCACTCGGGCGTGATCTCGTAGTCCTCGTTCTCGGGCGCTAGGACGCGCCGGAACTCGGCGAGGTCCATCCGGCGCACGTGGTCGAGGAAGACGCGCCGGGTACGCTCGAGACGCCCGAGGTGCTCCTCGAGCGAGACGCCGGCGACGTGCGTCATCCTCCCCTCCGTCCACGCCTCGAAGGGGAGGTCGGCCTCGACCTCTGGGGGGAACTCGCGCCCGAGCACGTCGATGAACAGCCAGCCCATCTCGACGCCGGCCACGTGGTACAGGAGCGAGCCGATCGAGTTCTCGCTCCCGTCGGGGCCGCGCCAGTCGAGCGTGGCGACGTCGAGACCGTCGACCGCCCGGCGCGTGATCCGCCGGGCGTCCTCGAGCGCCCACAGCCAGCGGCCGATGTCGGCCGGATAGCCGTCGAGCGGATCGACATGGAGCAGCCTCCTCACGATGACCCTCCTGATGTCCCGATCAGCCGAGGGGCACGTTGAGTTCGACGAGGCGACCGTCGGGGTCGCGGACGTGCAGCGTGCGGACCTCCCATTCGACGCGGTCGGTGGGGCCCACGGCGATGGTCACCCCCGCCGCCACGAGACGGCGTTCGGCCGCGTCGAGGTCGTCGACGCCGAAGACGATGCAGACGGCGTCCTGGGCATCGAGCCGCGCCGGGAGCGCCGAGGTCCCGACCGCCGCGCTCATCTCCGCACGATCGAAGAGCGCGATGCGCGTGGCCCCGGTGTCGAACTCGGCATACGTGTCCGTCTCGCTGCCCAGGATCGGCTCGAGACCGATGACGTCGCGGTAGAAGATGAAGCAGGCCGGGAAATCGACGACGAGGAGGCGGGTGTAGTCATAGCGCATGAGCAACTCCCTCCAGCGGCGCGACCGGCAACCCAGGGCCGCGGACTCGCTGCGGCCAGGGTAGCGCGTCACCATGGGGCGTGCGTGGCATGCGACCACGGCGCCTCCATCCCTGCAACGTCGCCACACGTTCAGGATCTGGTTCGCGTACGTCAGAAGGCAGACATGGCGACGAAGCTCACGCTGCGCATGGACGAGCGCGTGATCGAAGCCGCGAAGCGCCACGCCGCGGCCCGTGGCACGTCGGAGTCGAGGATGGTCGCAGCGCACGTCGAAGCGCCGAAGGCCCGCTCGGCCGGCGATCCCGGCAACGACGACGCCCCTTCACCGTCTCCGCGCGTTCGCGCCCTCGGCGGCGTGCTGTGGAAAGGGCACGACCCCGAGGCCACGTACAGGGAGCACCCGGAACGCAGGCAGGCGTGAGATCCTGATCGATACCGACGTCGGGCCCGACGGTGCTCCAACGTGCCACCACGGGTATCGGGGTCGCCCGAGCGCGGCTGCACCTGCGGTCGCTGCTCGACCTGTTCGACGTCGCCTCGGTGGATCGTTCGCTGCTGGTCGCGGCGCTCGATGCGGTCTTCGACGACGTCGAGGACGGTATGCTTCCCGATCTACGCACGCATGCCCGCGCGCCCAACACTCCGCACCCCGTGCTCGGAATGTGGAGTACGGTCACTATCGAGACCGACTCAGCGACCCCGCGTAACCGCTGCGCCTCCGGTGGACCCTGAGCACTTCACCTCACGCCTCGTCGACACGCATGCCCCCATGCAGATCGGAGGAAGCGATGAGCATCGCGCCCGCACCCGTACTGAACAGCAGAGACGTCCCCGCCCACACGGTGTGCCTGGTCCTTGCCGCCGCGCTCCTGCCGGTGCTGATCGTGGCCGGGTACGCCCTGTACGTGCGACCCGAGGTCGGCATCGACCACTTCGCCTGGCCGATGCGTCCGCTCATCAACTCGATGATGCTGGGCGCCACGTACCTGGGTGGGGCGTCGTTCTTCGTCATCGTGTTGCTCACGCGGCGCTGGCGTCACGTCCGGCTCGGCTTCCTGCCGATCTCGGCCTTCGCGGCCACCCTTGGGCTCGCCACGCTGCTCCATTGGGGCGTCTTCGTCCACGAGCGCTGGTCCTTCTGGGTGTGGACGTTCCTGTACTTCGCCGTACCCGTGATCCTGCCGATCCTGTGGTTCCGCAACAACCGTCTCGCGGATGGCGAGGCGCCCATACGGGAGGGCGAGCTCTCGCCGTTCGTTCGCCGCTCGTTCGGCGTCTTGGGCGTCGTCCTGACGGTCGCCGCGCTGCTGCTGTTCGTGACGCCGCAGGTGATGATCGCCAC
>SLSM01000393.1 GCA_007130445.1 Trueperaceae bacterium
CCCCGACGCCGGCGCCGACCCCGGTGCCGACCCCGGTGCCGACCCCGGCGCCGGCGCGCCCTGCCGGTGCGCCACGCTCGCCGACGAACCCTGCGAGCAGCAGCAGCCCCGCTCCGATGACGATGCAGGCGTCGGCAACGTTGAACACGGCGAAGTCGAAGGTGCCGACCTGGAAGTCGACGAAGTCGACGACGTACCCCAGGCGCAGGCGGTCGATCATGTTGCCGGCGGCGCCGGCCAAGATCAGCACGGCCGCCGCCCGCGTGATGCGGTCCAGGCGCTGGCCGCGCAGCAGCAGGTAGCCGACCAGCGCCACGCTGACCAACAGGTTCAGCAGCCCGAGCAGCACCGTGGCGTCGATCAGCACCGGTCCCACCACCCACTGCAGGTCGCGCAACAGCCCGAAGGCCGCGCCGCTATTGCGGGTGTGGGTGATGTGGAAGCCGAGACCGAGGGTGTGCTCGCGCGCGCCGAGCGGCACCGTTGCCACCACCCAGGCCTTGCTCACTTGATCGAACACGACGAGCGCGGCGGCGAAGACGAGTGGGAGCAGGCGGTGCATCGCGGGGGAGTCTACCGCGCGTCAGGCGGCGCGAGGGTCGCGGTACACTGGAGCGTACGCTCTGCATTCCCAGCGGACGCGCCTCGTATCAGCCCCGCTCGCGTCTCGCCGTCGCCACGAGAGGTGGGTCTTCGCATGCCGGCCACGATCCAGCAGGTCACCAACCGCATCGCCAAGGAGGGCGGCGCAGACGCCGAGCGTCTCGCCGCCTTCGCAGAGCGCCTGTTCGCGAAGGCCGGCGAGGACTTCTTCGAGCAGTTCGACGCCGACGCCCTCTACGCCATCGCGCGCGACGGCCTCGCCTTCGTCGAGCGCCTCGGTGACGCCCCGATGATCGTCGAGGCGCGCAACCCCACCTACCGCGCCGACGGCTGGGAGGCACCGTTCACGATCCTGCGCCTGGCGCTGGCCGACCGCCCGTTCATCGTCGACTCGGTGCGCAACGAGCTGCGCCGGCAAGGCGTCGAGCTCGTCCACCTGCTCCACCCGATCTACAGCATGCGACGCGACGCCGAGGGGCGTGCCGTGGCCATCGCCGCACCGGGCGGCGGCGCGATCGAGGGCTCCGAGCGCATCGCCTTCGAGTTGTTCGTCATCGGGCGCGAAGACGACCCGGTGCGCCTGCAGCGCCTCGCCGACGCCGTGCGAGTCGTCCTCGACGACGTCACGCTGGCCACCGACGACTACCAGGCCATGCGCGAACGGGCCGAGGAGACGCGTGCCTACCTGCAAGCGCTGCGGGCGCGGGGCGCGCAGGGGCGCCAGCGCGAGCGCGCCGAGGAGGTCGAGGAGTACGCGGCCTTCCTGGCATGGCTGCTCGACGAGCACTTCATCTTCCTCGGCTACCGCGAGTACGGCCTGATCGACCACGAGGGCGAGCAGGCGCTGCGGGTGACGCCGGACTCCGGCCTCGGCATCCTGCGCAAGACCGACGACAGCGGCTACCGCGCTCCCGTGCCCGTGCGACAGATCCCGGAGGGGTTGCGCGAACGCGTGCTCGGTGGGCGCGTGGTGGTGGTCACCAAGACCAACGCCGAGAGCACCGTGCACCGCTCTGCGCGCATGGACTACATCGGCGTCAAGCAGCTCGGCGACGGCTGGCAGGTGCTGGGTGAGCGGCGCTTCCTGGGACTGCTGACGAGCAAGGCACACCTCACTGCGGCCGAGCAGATCCCCATCCTGCGCCGCACCCTGCGCCAGGTCCTCGAGCTCGATGGCGCCCCGCCCGGCTCCCACGACTACAAGGCGATCGTCGAGGTGTTCAACAGCCTGCCGCGCGCCGACCTGTTCTGGGCCGACGCTCCGACGCTGCTGCGCGAGATCCGCACCATCCTCAGCCTCGAGCAGGAGCGCGGCGTGCGGTTGACGCTGCGCCCCGACCCGCTCGCGCGAGGCGTGGCGATGATGGTCATCTTGCCGCGCGACCGCTTCGACGCCGACGCTCGGCGTCGCATCCAGCAGCACCTTGCCAAGGCCCTGGCCGCGTCGCACGTCGACTACCAGTTGGCGATGGGCGAGGACGAGGCGCAAGTGCGGCTGCATTTCTTCTTCACCACCGACGTGCTCGCGCGCGACATCGACCTCAAGGGGCTCGAGCGCGAGGTCGCCGAGTTGGCCCGCAACTGGGAGGACCACGTCCGCGAGCGCCTGCTGCAGACGCACGGCGAGGCGCACGGCCGGCGCCTGGCCGAGCGCTACCTGCGCGCCTTCGACGAGCGCTACCGCGCCGACACGAGTGCCGGCCGGGTGGTGCGCGACATCGAGCAGCTCGAGGCCCTCGGCGATGACGTCGTCAGGGTCGACCTCGTCAACCCGGTCGACGAGCGCCGCGGCGCGTCCGCGACCCTGTTGCGCGTCTACCACGCCGGCACGCGCTTCGTCCTCTCCGACGTGCTGCCGCTGCTCGAGAACCTCGGGTTCCGGGTGCTCGAGCAGACCGCGTACGACGCCCTCGTCGACGGTGTGGAGCGCGGCATCGAGGTGTTCAAGGTCCAGGACCAGCACGGCGACGCCATCGACGTGCGACGCGACGGTGAGCGCCTGATCGACGCCGCCACGGCCCTGCTGCGTGGTGACGGCGAGCACGACCGCCTGAACCGGCTGGTGCTCTACGCCGGCCTGACGCTGCGCCAGGTGGCGCTCCTGAGGACGCTGCAGATGTACTACGGGCAGCTCGTCGCGGTCGTGAGCCGGCGCTTCGTCAACGAGACGCTGCTGTCGAACCCGCTCGCCGCGCGGCACCTGGTCGAGGCGTTCGAGCTGAAGTTCGACCCCGACCTGACGCTGCCCGACGAGGAGCGCGCCGAGCGCCTCGAGGCCGCCCGGCAGGCGTACCTCGACGACCTCGCCGACGTCGACTCGCTCCCCGAGGACCAGACGCTGCGCGGCCTGCTCGACCTGGTCGACGCCAGCGTGCGCACCAACTACTACGTCGGTCGCGCCGCGATCGCGCTGAAGATCGACTCGCACGCCGTGGCCTCCATGCCCGATCCGCGGCCGCGCTTCGAGATCGCCGTGGCCGGCCCCGACGTCGAAGGCACCCACCTGCGCGGCGGCCTGGTCGCGCGCGGTGGCCTGCGTTGGTCCGACCGGCCCGACGACTTCCGCACCGAGGTGCTGGGCCTGATGAAGACCCAGATGACCAAGAACGCGGTGATCGTGCCGATGGGTTCGAAGGGCGGCTTCGTCGTGAAGCGCCAGCCGACCGACCGCGATGCGCTGCGCGAGCACGTCAGGGCCTGCTACGGCACCTTCATCCGCTGCCTGCTCGACCTGACCGACAACGTCGTCGGCGAGCGCGTGGTCCGCCCCCCGCGGGTGCGCTGTTACGACGGCGAGGACACCTACCTGGTCGTGGCCGCCGACAAGGGGACGGCCACCTTCTCCGACCTCGCCAACGGCATCGCCGCCGAGTTCGGCTTCTGGCTCGGCGACGCCTTCGCCTCCGGCGGCTCGCAGGGGTACGACCACAAGGCCGAGGGCATCACGGCCCGTGGGGCGTGGCAGGCCGTGGTGCGCCACTTCCGCGAGCTGGGGCGCGATCCGATGGCCGAGCCGTTCAGCGTGGTCGGCATCGGCGACATGTCGGGCGACGTGTTCGGCAACGGCCTGCTGCAGAGCCCACACGCTCGACTGATCGCCGCGTTCAACCACCAGCACGTGTTCGTCGATCCCGACCCCGACCCGG
>SLSM01000410.1 GCA_007130445.1 Trueperaceae bacterium
CCACGCCACGCGCGCTGGCCTGTCCGGGGTGCCCACGAAGGCGGCCAGCTCGGCGGCTCCGGTGAGGTCGTCGGCTACGACGAGTGTACGGTCCATCAGGCATCCACCTTCGCGACGTGGAGCGTGACGCCCGCGTCGCGCACGCGCTGCTCGTCGTCTGCGGCGATGCCGTCGTCGGTCACGAGCGTGTCGACGTCGGCGAGGGAGGCGATCGTCAGGAAGGAGCGGCGCGCCGAGAACTTGCTGGAGTCCGCGAGGAGCACGCATCGCTCGCACGCCGCGAGGATCGCGCGCTTGCTCTTTAGGATCTCGAGTCCCGTGTCGCTGAGATCACCGTCGGCGAGGGAGTGGATCCCCATGAGGGCGACGTCGACGTGCATGCCGGCCAGGAGATCCGTCCCCGGATCCCCGTACAGCGTGAACGAGCGCGGACGCACCGTCCCGCCCGGCACGATCGTACGGATCGGCTCGCACTGCGCCAGCAGCATCCCGATGCCGAGGTCGTTGGTGATGGCGGTGATCGGTCGGCGGCTCGCGACCAGCGATCGCGCGGCCTCCAGGACCGTGGTGCTCGAGTCGAGGAAGACGCTCGCCCCCTGTGGGATCAGGTCCGCGGCCGCGCGGCCGATGGCCGCCTTCTCGCGCTCGCGCGTGTGGCGGCCGATCTCGTAGTCGGGCTCGAACGTCGTGCTCAGCAGGTGTCCGGCCAGGTGGGCGCCGCCGCGAGTGCGCTCGAGGTAGCGGTTCTCGGAGAGGTAGTCGAGGTCGCGGTGCACCGTCGACGGCGAGGTGCCGAGGACCCGCGAGAGCTCCTGCACCGACACGGCACCCTGCTCTTGCACGAGCTCGAGGATCTTGGCGCGCCGTTGGGCCGGGATCACCGTGAACCACCGTTCCGGGTGAGGCGTTGAACCGCGGCGGGTTCCGTCAGAATTGGTCAGATTCTAGCAGAAACTGGCGGACGCATGTCTGGTCGGCTTGCGCCGTCCGTTCCGGTCCTCCCGACCTGGCGACCAAGACGGCTGCTCAGCCAGGCTCGTGGACGGACGGCTCCTCCGTTCCAGCCTGCTCCGCGTCGAAGAACGCCTTGATGGCCGCGGCCGCCGCGGGCCCGACACCGGGGATCGCAGCGAGGTCGCGTTCCTGTGCCGCGCGCAGCTGGTCGACCGAGGCGAAGTGCGCCAGCAGGGCGTCGCGTCGCTTGGGTCCGATGCCTGGGACGTCGTCGAGCAGCGAGTGCGTCATCGCCTTGCCGCGCCGCTGCCGGTTGTAGCCCACCGCCGTGCGGTGCGCCTCGTCGCGCACGTTGATCAGCAACCGCAGCGCCGGGTGCGTCTCGGGGACGAGGACCTCGCGGCCGTCCTGGGTGACGATCGTCTCGCGCCGCTTGGCGAGGCCGACGAGCGGCACGTCGACGCCGACGGCGGCGAGCGCCTTGCGGGCCGACGTCAGCTGGCCCTTGCCGCCATCGATGAGGATCAGGTCCGGCGGTTCGAGCCGATCGGCGAGCGAGCCGGCGAAGCGGCGCGTGAGCATCTGCTCCATCGACGCGAAGTCGTCGGGTTTGGCGAGCCCGCGGATCCGCACGCGCCGGTACTCGCTGCGTTTCGAGCGCCCGCCCTGGAACACCACCAGGCTCGCGACGGTGTGGGTGCCCATCAGGTTGGAGATGTCGTACCCCTCGATGCGCCAGGGCGGCGTCGCCAAGCCGAGCAGCGTCTGCAACTCCTTGACGCCCGGGGCGTCGCCGCGCTGCTCGAGCAGCGCGATGTGGGCGTCGAGGCCGCTGCGTGCGTTGCGCGCGGCCATCTCCAGCAGCGCGGTCTTGTCGCCGCGCTGCGGCGTGCGCAGCTCCACCTTGCGGCCGGCGCGCTCCGCCATGAAGCGTTGCCAGATGTCGCGCTCGAGCTCGCTCTGCGGCAGCAGCACCAGCGGCGGCACGTGCGTTGCCATGCCGTAGTACTCGGCCAGGAACGGCTCGAGCAGCTCGGCGACGCTGGCGCCGTCGGCCCCCTCGAGCAGGCGCGTGTCGCGCCCGACCACGCGGCCGCGCCGCATCTGGAAGAGCTGCACCATGGCATGGTCGCCGGCCTGCGCCACGCCCAGGAAGTCGAGGTCCTCGCCCCCGGACGACACGACGTTCGACTCGTACCCGGTCAGGCGCCGCAGGGCCTCCAGGCGGTCGCGGTAGAGGCGCGCGAGCTCGAAGTCCTGACGCGACGCCGCGGCGCGCATCTCACGCTCGAGCACCGTGGCGGTCGCCTCCACCCCGCCCTCGAGGAAGGCGCGCACCTGCTCGACCACCGCCGCGTAGGCCGCGCTGTCCGCCTGGCCGACGCACGGCGCCAGGCAGCGCCCCATGTGGAAGCGCAGGCAGGGCTTCTTGCGCGCCTGCATCGGCGAGCCGCTGTTCTGCCGCAGCGGGAACACCGCGGCGACCAGGTCCTGCACGCGCCTCACCACGCTGGGGTTGGGGTACGGGCCGAAGTACTGGGCGCCGTCCTTGAGCACCCGCCGCGTGAACTCCAGCTTCGGGAAGGGCTCGTTGGTGAGCTTCAGGAACGGGTACGACTTGTCGTCCTTGAGCAGCACGTTGTAGTGCGGCTTGTGCGACTTGATCAGGTCCGCCTCGAGGATCAGCGCCTCGACCTCGCTGGTCGTGACGATGAACTCGAGCGCGCGAGCGTCGCGCGTGATCAGCTGCACCTTCTGCCCGACGGAGCGCCCGAAGTACGAGCGGACCCGCGAGCGCAGGTCGATCGCCTTGCCCACGTAGATCACGCGGCCGTCCTCGGCGCGGAACAGGTAGCACCCGGGCTGCCGCGGAAGGACCGGGAGGTCGACGCTCGTCACGGAACGAGTGTACGGGCTCTCGCGGGCGGGCTCCGTGGCCCACGGTCGACCTCAGGCGCGCGGCGCGGCCTCGACGTCGGCCGCACCGTGGCTCACGCGTCGAGGAGGAACGCCTCGGGCGTCTCGAGCAGATCGATGACGTGCGACGTGAACCGCGCGGCCTCGGCGCCGTCGACGAGGCGGTGGTCGAACGAGAGGCTCAGGTAGAGCATCGGCCGCGCGACGATGCTGTCGTCGTCGAGCACCACGGGTCGCTTCTTGATGCTGTGCACGCCCAGGATGGCGGCGTCGGGGGCGTTGATGATGGGGAAGCTGAAGAGCCCGCCGATGCTGCCGATGTTGGTGATGGTGAAGCTGCTGCCGCGCACGTCGTCCGGGGCGAGCGCGCCGCGGCGCGCCAGATCCGCGAGCCGCTGCGTCTGCGCTGCCAGGTCCAGCAGCGTCCGCTGGTGCGCCTCCCTGATCACCGGCACCACCAGGCCCGCCTCGGTCGCCACCGCCAGGCCCAGGTTGACGTAGTCCTTGTGCACCACCTCGCCGGCCGCGTCGTCGAGGCTGGTGTTGAGCGCCGGGAACGCCTGCAAGGCGTGGACCACGGCCTTCATCACGAACGGCAGGTAGGAGAGCCTGGCGCCGCGCGCCTCCGCCCGGGGCTTGAGCGTCGCGCGCAGGCGCACCAGGGCCGAGACGTCCGCTTCGTCGACGTGCAGCGCGCGCACCGTGTGCAGGTGCGAGGCCGAGAGTTGCTGCGAGATCACGCGCCGCAGGCCACGCAGCGGCGTGCGCGTCTCGCGCTCCTCGAAGCCCGCCGGCGTCTGGTAGCGCGGGGCGGGAGGCATGCCGCCCGCGGCGGCGCCCGCCGCGGTGGTGCCGCGCTCGCCGTGGCGCTCGA
>SLSM01000190.1 GCA_007130445.1 Trueperaceae bacterium
CCGGTCCAAGCGGACCAGGTGCATCGCGAGGTCGATCGCGGCCTCGCAGGCGCGCTGCAGGTTGAGCAGCACCGACTCCTGCCGCGTCAGGTCGTGCCGGAAGGCGCTGGTGTCGTCCGCTTACACCTCACGCACGCGCTGCACGCAGCGCTCGAACAGCACGAGCCCGTGCGCGACGACGCGCACGCGCATGACGTCGTCGGCGCGCCCCAGATCGAGCAGGTCGACGTCGGCTCCGAGGAGCGGCTCGAGATCCGACTGCAGAGCGACGAGCGTGAGCGGGTCGAGCGACGAGTCGGCGAGCAACGCGACATCGACGTCGCTGTCCGCCCGCACGTCGCCCCGTGCATGCGAGCCGTGGAGGTAGGCCAGGCTCAGCCCAGGCACGCTCGCCCGAAGCAGCTTGACGGCTGCGTCGAGGTCCATGCACGCATCGTAGCGGGGCGTCGCCGCGCGAGTCATCGCCCGCGCGTCGCCGCGCGGCCGTGCCAGTGCAGAGCGGCGGCTCAGAACGCCTCTTCGTACACCTCGTCGATGCGGATCGTGGCCTCGAGGCGCAGCATCCTGTCGGCGTCCGGGTCCGAACCGATGCCTTCGAGGAAGACGAGCTCCGTCGCGATCTCGCCCTCGAGCGCGACCACGCCCTCGTCGACCTGCTCCCAGCGTGTGACCGTGACGCGGGCCAGGCCCGGAGCGTCGCTGACGTAGAGCTCGCTGAACATGCTGCTGCTCGACCACCACACGACATCGGCGTCGTCGAACACGCAGGGGCAGTCCAACTCGCCCATGACCGACATGTCGATCATCGACGAGCCCGTCACCATGCAGCGCTGCTCCGGGTTGGCGGTCACCGAGATCTGCAGCATGCCGAACCCGAAGTCGGTCACGGTCGCGGGGTCCGATCGGGTCCGACGAATCCGCGCATGTCGTCGAGCAGGGTAACCGGACGTCGCGACACGCCGCGATGCCAGCCGCGCTAGCCGCACGGCGACCGCGACGAACCTCCGTTGCTCGCCAGCCAGCGCCCCACGGTCTCGCGATGACCGGCGTGGTGGATCGCGGACGCCTCGATCACCGTGGCGAGCGCGTGGTCGGGCAGTCCCTCGAAGCGACCGATGGCCGCCACGGCCTGGGCCGGCAACCGCGCCGTGGCCGTGACCGTCGCGGCGCCGACCGTGCGCCACTCGGCCAACACCGTCGGCCACGGCCGCTGGCGGTGCAGTGCGTGGAGCGCGTCGTTTGCGGCCGCGAGGGCCTCTGCAGACCGAGGTGAGCGATCGCCGCGCCACGCTGGGAAGACGGGTGCACCGCCGATGGTCGTGGCGCGCAGCCGTGCCAGCGTGACCTCCTGCCAGCCCGTCAGGTGGCCGACCACGTCGCGGATCGACCAGCCAGCCCCGCTTCGTGGCGCGTGGAGGCGCTCGTCGTCGAGACCGCCGAGGAGTCGTTCCCAGGCACCGAACTCGTCGTGCAGGTGTTCGAGGAGCACGGGGCGCGGGTCGCTGCCGGCGTGCCCGTCGTCACCCCAGCCATGGAACACGCGCCGCATCACCGGTCGCTCCGGCCGGCGCCGCGCCACTTCCACGAACCCCGCCTTGCGGTACGTCGACACGGCGCCGTTCCACAACCACGCGGCAGCGCCCGGCGGTTCCTTGTCCACCGGGTACGCCTCGAGCGCCGGTGCACCCTGCGCGCGGGCGTAGGCGACGGCGGCATCCAGCAGCGTCCGGGCCACGCCGCGGCCCCGCTGCGGGCTCGGCACCACGAAGCAGACCAGCGACCACACCGGCACCTCGTCGACGGCCTTCGTGACCGGTGAGCGCACCAGGCGCGGGTACTGCGTGCGCGGGCTCAGCGCCACCCAGCCGACGGGTGCGTCGGCCTCGTACGCGAGCAGACCGATCGCCGGCTCGCTGCTCGACAGGTCACGCGCTGCGGATCGACGCGCGTCGGTGCTGCGCAGCGCCGTCGCCGCCGTCTCCCGGTAGTACATGCACCAGCAACCGCGCGCCATCGAGCACCCCTTGGCATGGAAGAGGGCGTCGAGGTCGTCCCAGCGCTCGGCGTCGAGAGGACGGACGGTGAATGCCACGAGGCAGCCTACGCCCGAGGCGCGGCCGACAGGCAGGTGGGCAGGTGGGCGACGGTGGCGGGCGCGGTCGGTCAGGCGCCCGTACGGCTCGGTGGCAGCCACAGCCGCGCCCGCGTCCCGTTGCCACCCTCGATGTCGAAACCGCCGCCGTGTGCCCGCGCGACGGCCTGCACGACGCGCAGGCCCAGGCCGGTGCCGGCCTGGGCGGGGTCGTAGCCGCTGCCGGTGTCGCGGACCTCGAGCCAGGCGCGGCCCTCGGCGGTGCCGCCGGCGATCACCACGCTCCCGTGACGCGTGGCCCGGAGGGCGTTCATGACGAGGTTGCCGAGGGCCTGGTCGAGCAGGCGGGGGTCGCCGTCCACCGGAGCGCTGGTCGCGTCGAGCTCGAGCATCACGCCGCGTTCGAGCGCGAGGGGCAAGAACCGGTCGTAGGCATCCGCGGCGAGCCGCTCCAGGTCGAGGCTCTGGATGCTGGCGTCGCCGACCTCCGCGGTGGACAGCGCCAGCAGGTTCTGCGCCAGCGTCTCGATGCGGCTCGCCTCGTGGTGCAGCCGACCGATCAACTCGGGGGTCGCCTCGAGCCGCCCGGAGCGCGCCGCCTCGAGGCCCGCCCGCAGTCCCGTCAGCGGCGTGCGCAACTCGTGCGCCGCGTACGCGAGGAAGCGGTGCTCGCGCCGGCGTTCGTCACGAAGGCGTGCGAGCAACGCGGCGAAGGCGCGCGCCAAGCGTGCGGGCTCGTCGTTGCCGGGTATGGCGGGCAACTCGTCGCTTTCGTGCACGCGCTCGGCCGCCTCGGACAGGCGCCGCAGCGGGCGCAGCGCCAGGCCGACCGTCCACCACGCGAGCAGCCCGGACAGGAGCGTCACGAGCGCCACCACCCCGATCGCCACACCCGGGTACGGGCCGAGCACGTCGCGCAGGCCCTGCAGCGTGCGGCCCACTTGGACCACCACGCCCGCGTCTTCGTCGCGCATGGTGTAGACCCGCCACTCCTGTACCGTGTGCGCGCCCGTGCCGACGAGCACGCGCTCGGGGTCGATGGGGCGGGGCGCGGTCGTGGCACCGGCCGCCCAGACGATCTGGCTGTCGACGTAGACGTGTGCTGCGACGCTGCTGCGTTCGTTGCCGAGGTAGCTCGTGACGACCGCGGGCACGCGCACGGCCTGGTCCTCGCGCTGCACGGCGACCTCGACGATGAGCGAAGCCAACAACCTGTTGTCGTCGTCGAGCGTCGCCAGGCGGAGTCCACGGAGGCCGACGTAGGTGAGGGCGAGCCCGAGACCCGCGCCGAGCAGCGTCAGGCCGGCCGCGATCGCCACCAGGCGCAGGCGCAGCATCAGGCGTCACCACCCGTTGTCGCGGCCCGGTAGCCGACGCCGCGGATCGTCTCGACGATCCCCTCGTCGAGCTTGACGCGCAGGTTCCGGACGTAGACGTCGACCACGTTCGAGGCGTGCTCCGACCCGAGCCCCCAGACGCGGTCCATCAGGTCGGCTCGCGTGAAGACGCGCCCCGGATGCTGCAACAACGTGAGGAGGACGTCGAACTCCTTGCTCGTGAGGCGCACCTCCGCGCCGCCGCGCATCACGCGGCGCTCGGTCGGCCGCACCTCGACGTCGCGCCAGCGCAGCACCTCGGGCCGTCCTTCGCCGCGCCGGTACAGCGCGTGGAGGCGAGCCAGGAGCTCGTCGACGGCGAACGGCTTGGGCAGGTAGTCGTCCCCGACGCGCAACCCGCGGACGCGGTCCGGAACGGCGTCGCGGGCGCTCAGGAAGAGCAACGGCTGGTGGAAACCGGCGGCGCGCAGATCGTCGGCCAACGCAAAGCCGGCCTCGTCGTCGCCTGGGAGCATCACGTCGAGCACGGCGACGTCGAACGGCTCGCGCCAGGCCAGCTGCCACGCGGCGTCGCGGTCATGGGCGAGCCGCACCTCGACGCCGTGGGCCTCCAAGACGGCGCGCACCGTGGCCGCTAGGGCGGTGTCGTCTTCGACGAACAGAACGCGCATCGTCCCCTCCGGTGACCGGCTCGCGGGCGCGGCGTCGTGTTCCGAACCGTAGGCCGTCGCCATGAAGCCGCGGTGAAACGGAGTCGTCGCGAGCCGTTTCACGTCGGCTTCACCTGATCAGCCTACCTTCAGCGTGCACACCCAGCCCGAGGAGGAGATTCATATGGTCGATAACGCCGCCCGCATCAGCTTCGCCGATCGCATCCAGTGGAACCAGCGCGTCAAGCCCGCCCTGATCGTGCTCGTGATCGCCGCGCTCGCGTACGCCATCGGGGCGTTCTACATGGCGCCGCGCACGGCCGCCACGCAGCCGACCTACCTGCCGGTGACCTTCGCCGCCCTCCCGACCGGGTCGGTCCTGCTGACCAACCCCGACGGCACCGGCGCGCTGCTGCCCGTGCGGATCGCCGACACGACGGCCGCACGCTCGGCTGGCTTCCGCGGCGTCGGCGATCAGGCGCTCGTCAACGCCTTCCTGCTCTACCCCCTCGCGCGTGAGACGACCACCCGCACGAGCTACTCGGTGGAGGGTGCACGCGCCCCGATCGAGTTCGCCGCCATCGACGCCACCGGTACGGTCGTGGCCATCGAGACCGGCGCGCTCGGCGCCACCCGCGTCTCCGTCGCCGAACGGCATCAGTGGCTGATCGCCGCGACGGCCGGTACGCTCGAGCGCTTCGGCGTCACGGTCGGCTCGACGCTGGACCCGGAGCGCATGCAGCGGTTCTGACGGTCGCGTAGCTCCGCACCGCCGCACCGCCGCACCGCCGCACCGCCGCACCGCACGCCGCCATCGACGAGCCCTTGGGCAGAGCGCGCCCAGGGGCTCGTCGACGTACGCGCGCCGCCTTCGCGTGAGGAATCCGTGACACGACCCGCGCTAACCTCGCGTTCCCATGTGGATCTGGATGTGGCTGTCCCTCCTCGGCATCGTCTACCTAGCGTCCGCGGCGCTCCTGGGGTTCGTGCTGTACCAGGACCGCGCCAACGCCGCCAAGGCACGGACGCGCCACCGTGTCGCCGCACGCGATCCGCGCTCGAGCGGTAGTCCCGAGATGGTGTTCAGCACGCACTCCTAGCGCCGAACACGAGCGCCCTGCGCTCGCCTCGTCGTCCACTCAGCCCGCGTCGTCCTCCAGCGACGGCTCGTACGTTCCCATCCGCGCCGCGGCGAGCACCGTCGCGCGGTGGAGGAACGCGGCCTGGGCGCGCTGCACGTTGTCACGCTCGCCTCGCCAGGCAGCCTGTGGCGCCGCCTGGAGGCCGCGTCCGTACGAGAAGGTGAGCTCCCACGGCGCGCCGACCTCGAGGGCCAGACGGTTGATGGCGTCGAGGTTCAGCGTCGACTCCTCGTCGCCTTGGCCGCCCGACAGGAAGGCGATGCCGGGCACGGCGGCGGGCACGGCGTGCAACAAGCAGGTGAGCGTGAGCTCGGCCACCTCTTCGGGCGAGGCGCGGTCGCCGGCGTCCTTGCCCGAGAGCACCATGTTGGGCTTGAGCACCATGGCCTCGAGGTCGACGCCGTGGTTGGCGAGTTGGTAGAAGGTCTCGCGCAGCGTGGCCTCGGTGGCCTCGAAGCAGGCGCCGATGTCGTGGTCGCCATCCATCAGCACCTCGGGCTCCACGATCGGGACGAGGTCGGCCTCCTGGCACAGGGCGGCGTAGCGCGCCAGCGCGTGCGCGTTGACGTCGATGGCGTAGGCGCTCGGGCGATCCGCGCCGACGTGCAAGACGGCGCGCCACTTCGCGAAGCGGGCGCCCAGCGTGCGGTACTCGCTGAGGCGCTCGCGCAGGCCGTCGAGACCCTCGGTGACGGTCTCGTCGGGCGCACCGGCCAAGGGATGGGCGCCCGTGTCGACCTTGATCCCCGGGATCACGCCCGCGCCCTCCAGCAGGCGCACCATCGGGGTGCCGTCGGCGGTCTCCTGGCGCAGCGTCTCGTCGAACAGGATGACGCCGCTGATGAAGCGCTCGAACCCCTCGGTGCGGAAGAGCAGCTCGCGGTAGTCGCGCCGGTTGGCCTCGGTGTTCTCGACGCCGATGCCATCGAAGCGCTTCCCGATCGTGCCGGTGCTCTCGTCGGCCGCGAGGATGCCCTTGCCCTCGGCGACCATCGCCTCGGCGGTGCTCCACAGGTCGTGGGTGTCGTTGCTGGGCTGTTCCATATTCGCGTCCTCTCGTGCGAGAAGGCCGAGGTCGGTCGACCCGCGCCTTCATGGTAGACCCGCGGCGGCCGAGCCATGTCCTGGCGCCGACGCGCCCACCCGCCGCCTGCGACGGTCTGGACGGGGCCAAACGGCACTGGCGCCGCGCTGCGTGCCTGACGTCACATGAATGGAGCGAATCGGGAGGGCGCCCGCGTGACCGTCCAACTGCTCGGTGGGATCGGTGTCTTCCTGCTCGGCATGGTGCTGCTGACCGAGGGCCTCAAGGGCCTCGCCGGTGGCGCGCTGCGGCGTGGCCTGGCGCGGTTCACCGGCAGCCGCCTGCGTGCGGTGGCGACCGGGGCGCTGGCAACGGCCGTGATCCAGTCGTCGACGGCGACGACCATGACCACCATCGGGCTCGTGGCGGCCGGCCTGCTCCCCATCGTCAACGCGGTCGGGGTGATCCTGGGCGCGAACCTCGGGACGACGTCGACGGCCTGGATCGTGGCGTACTTCGGCCTGAAGGTCGACATCACGAGCGTGGCGCTGCTGATGGTCGCGATCGGCGCGGTCATGCGCCTGCTCGGCAAGGACCGTGTCGCGGCCGCGGCGTTCCCCATCGCCGGCTTCGGCCTGCTGTTCGTCGGGATCGGCCTGATGCAGAGCGCGATGGCCGACGTCGCCGACGGCTTCCCCCTGCCGGGCGCGGACGCGACCACGTTCGGCGCGTCGCTGCTGCTGGTCTTGATCGGCGCCGCCATGACGATCGTGATGCAGTCGTCGAGCGCCGCGGTGGCGACCACCCTGACGGCCCTCTCCGCCGGCGCGATCGGGCTCGAGCAGGCCGCGGCGATGGTGATCGGCCAGAACGTCGGCACCGCACCGAAGGCACTCCTCGCCGCGCTGGGCGCGTCGGTGCACGCCCGGCGCACCGCGATGGCGCACGTCGTGTTCAACGTCGGCACGGCGGCCGTGGCGCTGGCGATCCTCCCGGCGTTCGCCTGGATCGGCGCGCGCTTGGGCGGCGAGGGCGGCGACGCCGCGTTGACGCTGGCCGCCTTCCACACGCTCTTCAACGTCGTGGGCGTTGCGTTGGTGCTGCCCTGGTTGGGGCGCTTCACCTTCCTGGTGGCGCGACTCGTCCCCGAGCATGGCGTGGTGCTCACGCGCTACCTGAGCAACGCCAGCGCCGAAGACGGGCCCGTGGCGGTCGACGCCGCACGCACGACGCTGCTGATGTGCACCGCCGAACTGGGTGACGAGGCGGTCACGCTCGCCACGCGGATCGCGCCTGCCCGCGAGCAGCATGCGGCCCGGCTCAGGCTCGAGCGCGTTCGCGGCGCGCTGGACGAGACCCGCGCGTTCCTCGCCGGCGTCCGCGGCGACCCCTCCGACGAGGCAGCGCATCGCCGCCACGTGTCGGTGCTGCACGCCCTCGACCACCTCCAAGGCGCGACGGCGATGCTCGCCCGCGCTGCAGCGCTCGAGCGTTTCGCCCGCGCGCCCGAGGCGGGCGAGCTCCGTGACCACCTGCGCGCGGCACTGCAGGCGATGGTGACGTGGAGCCCGCTCTTGGCGCCCGACGGCCCGGCCGAGCACGTGCTCGAAGCGTTCGCTGGCGTCCCGGACGTGCGGCGCGCGGCACGACGCCGCGTGCTGCGCCTGGTGGCGACCGCCGATGCCGACCCGGACGAGGCGGAGGACACGCTCGAGGCGCTGGCGTGGGCGAACGCCTTCGCGCACCACCTGCACCGGGCGGTGCACCACCTGCGCGAGCCGGCGCCGGGGGACGAGGCGTGACGAACGCGCGGTAACGTGTTCCGATGTCCAGTGCACGGAGCACGCCAACGGCGCCTCGGCTCGACGTCCTCGCCCTCGGCGAGCCGATGCTCGAGTTCAACCAGCGACCAGGTGTCGATGGCGGCCCGACCTACCTGCAAGGCTTCGGCGGCGACACCTCGAACGTGGCCGTCGCCGCCGCCCGGCAAGGCGCGCGCGTGGGCTACGTGTCCCGCATCGGCGCCGATGCGTTCGGGGAGCGCCTCCTGGCCCTCTGGCGGCGCGAGGGCGTGGACGTCCGGTACGTGGCATGCGACGCGGACGCGCCCACTGGCATCTACTTCGTCAGCCACGACGAGCGCGGGCACCACTTCAGCTACTACCGCGCGCACTCCGCCGCCAGCCGCCTGCGCCCTGAGCACGTGCCGCAGGGCGCCATCGCGCGCGCGCGCGCCCTGCACGTGTCGGGCATCAGCCAGGCGATCGCGGTGGGCGCGTGCGACGCCGTGTTCGTCGCCGTCGCGGCTGCCCGAGGCGCCGGCACGCTCGTCTCCTACGACCCGAACGTCCGCCTCACGCTCTGGCCCGCCGCCCGTGCCCGCGCGATCGTGCTCGAGACGATCGCCCAGGTCGACGTGTGCCTGCCCAGCCTCGAGGACGCGGCGATCCTGTTCGGTGACCGCGCGCCGGAGGCCTACGTCGACCTCCTCCTCGAGCGCGGTGCGCGCCTCGTCGCCCTGAAGCTCGGCCGCGACGGCGTGCTCGTCGCGACGGCCGAGGAGCGTCACCACGTCCCCGGTTTCGACGTCGAGAGCGTCGACGCGACCGGAGCGGGCGACACGTTCGACGGCGCGTTCCTGACGGAGCGGTTGCGCGGGGCGACGCTGACGGCCGCGGCGCGCTACGCCAACGCGGCCGCCGCGCTCGCGACCCGCGGCTACGGGGCCGTCGACCCCATCCCGCGTCGGGCCGAGGTCGAGCGCCTCCTCGACGCATCCGGTTGACGGAGCGCCACCGATCGGCAACCGCCAGCGCGGCGCTCAGCGGCGCTCGAGCCGCACCCGGCTCCATGCGTTGTTCATGTAGCCCTTGACGTTCCACACCTCGCGCGTCGAAGCGGGCTGGGTGTTCGCGGCTTCGTCCCACGCGCGCGCAACGACCTCGATGTCGGCCCCGGCCGGGCACGTCACGTCGGCGCTGAAGAAGCGCCACGCGAAGCGACCCGCGAACGGGTCGGCCGCGACGTGCGGCGTCCCGTCCCCGGCGAGGTCGTCGAAGCGCGCCACCGTCCAGCGCTGGCCGCCATCGACCGACACCTCCACCCGCACGATGGGCCGACCGCCGCCGCCGTAGGCGTACCCCCGGACGGTGATCCGGTCCCCGTCGACACGTGCACCATCCGAGGGGTCGCAGATCAGGCAGTTGACCGACGCCTCGCCCAGCGCGAAGCCGGTCGCCGGATCGGGCTCGTCGCCCTGGCCGCTCGGGTAGAGCCGGTAGGCCTTGGCCTGGTAGTAGTTCTCGGAGGGCGCATCGCGCACCTCGATGCGGCGCAGCCACTTCACCTGGCGTGCGCCTATGTAGCCGGGGACCACGAGCCGGAGCGGCGCGCCGTGCTCGCGCGGCAGCGGCTCGCCGTTCATCGTGTCGGCCAGCAGCACCTCGGGCGCAAGGGCCTTGGCGAGCGGGATCGAGGTGCCGAAGCGGAACCGCTGACCGTTCTGCTCGACGCGGTTGTGCCCCTCGGACGCGACGTGCGCGGCGCCCTCGCGCAGGCCGGCGGCGAGCAGGACGTCGCTGAGTCGCCAGCCCTCCCAGCGCGCCGTGCTGACCGCCTCGGCGTTCCACGGGAGCTCGCCCGGCACCGGCGCCACCTCGAGGAGCTCCGAGCGGCGCTGCCCGGCGCACACGAGCGTCGCGAGCACCGAGGTGCGCTCGAAGCGCTGTGCGAGATCCTCGAGCGTGAGCGACGACGGGCGCTCGACCAGGCCCTCGATGCGGAGCACGACGTCGGCCGGGTCGAGGTGGGGCACCTCGCCATGCGTCCGTACGAAGAACAGATGGTTCGGCGTGACGAAGCTCGCGCGCTGCGCCTGCGGCGTGGGGCCGCCGTTGAGCGGCGCCGTCGTGTGGACCACGAAGCCGTCGCCGCGGTCCTCGGCAGCGTGACGCGAAACGTCGTTCGGATCGTGCTCCTTGGGCGCCATGGCGCTCCTCCTCCGTGCCGCCGACGTTGCGTCAGGGACGTGTGAGCAGCGTACAGCACGGGGTCGCCTCTGGGCGCACGGCACGGCCGCGGGTCGGCTGGCGACGCCGGGGCGCGCGTCCTGGTGCCGCGGCGCTACGCTGGTGGCAGGGAGGCCGAGCGTGAGCATCCTGCATCGCCGCTGCCAGGCCGTCGACGCCTGGCGCATCCGCAGCTTCCTACGCGATGCGTTCCTCGCCGACGACAGGCGTTCGCGAGTCTGGCACGTGGCGCGCTTCGACTACACCTGGTGGCACGTGCTCCCGAACGTCGCCGAGACGCGGCTCGAGGACGTCGCGTGGCTCTGGGAGGAGAACGGACGCATCGTCGCCCTGCTGCTCCCGGACGACGGACCGGGCGACGCCCACCTCTCCGTGGCTCCGGACGTCCGCGGCCGGGTCGAGGCCGCCATGCTCGACGTCGCCGAGGCCGCGCTGGCCGCACGTGACCCAGCGGGGCGGGCCACGCTGGCGGTGTGGGCGGACGCGTCCGATGCGGGGTTCGTCGAACTGCTCGGGAGCCGCGGGTACCGCCGCAGCGACGTGCGCGAGCGCCGCTGGCGTGGCGCGATCGACTCGGAGCGTGGCGCGGTCGCTCCCCCGGCGGGCTACGCGATCCGTCCGCTCGGCGACGGCTTGGAGCTGCTCGAGCGCTGCCATGCGTCCGGTCTCGCCTTCCACGACGGCGACCTCGCGGTGGCGGCCGAGAACCGCGCCGACACGAGCTGGTACCGGCGCGTGCAGCGCGCGCCGCTCTACCGGCGCGACCTCGACCTCGTGGCCGTCGACCAGCACGGCGCGGTCGCAGGCTTCGCGACGGCCTGGTTCGACGACGTGACGCGCAGCGTGCTCCTCGAGCCCGTCGCGGTGGTGCCGGCGCATCGGCGACGCGGGCTCGGTCGGGCGTTGGTCTCGGCCGCGCTCGGCCAGGCCGCTCGGCAGGGCGCGACGCTGGCCCTCGTGGGTGCCTACGACGACGCCGCCGACGCGCTCTACGGCTCGTTCCTGGACGGCCACGACGACCACGAGGCGTGGGCCCTCGCGCGGTGACCCGGGCCTCATCCCTTCGGGGGATGCGCGTCCGTTGCGCGCATGATGCGATGGAAGCATGACGTACGACCGCACCACCTCCATCGCCGTCGTCGGTTGGCTCTACGTCCTCACGGGCGTCACGATGCTGATCGCGCCGTTCTTCACGTTCCAGGCCGCGGGCGGTCTCGCGGTCAACGGCCTGGTGGTGGCGCTCGGCGTCGTCGTGCTCGCGGCGGGGGCCGGGCTGCTCCGGCTCGCACCGTTGGCGTGGCCCCTGACGCTCGCCATCGCGCTCTCCGGCGCGACGAGGCCGGACGGGCGCCGCCGCCTGACGTAGAGAGCGCCGTCAGCGGCGCACGGAGCCCAGGACGAACGCGTTGCGCAGTCCGCCCGTGACCACCGGTAGCCGTTGCTCGACCTGGACCTTGGGATGGTTCGCCAAGACGTCCGGGTCTGGGAACAACAGCGCGAATCGCCAGCCGGCCGCGTTCGCCAGCACGTCTCTCAGCAGTTCGTCGGGCGGCGCGCCCAGCGCTGTGGCGGCCTTGCCATAGGGCGGGTTGGAGATCAGGAGCGGGGTGGTCGAGCCAGCGCCCTGCGCCAGCGCCGCGAGGTCCAGGTCCTGCGCGCGGCCGGTCTCGAGGGCGACGTGCTCGAGCAGTCCGGCGGCCTCCAGGTTGCGCCGTGTGATCGCGACTGCGCGCTCGTCGGCGTCGCGTCCCAGCATGCGCGGCGGTGCCACCGTCTCGTGCGCGCCCAGCTGCCGCGCTGCGTGGCGCGCCCGCTCGAGCTTCCAGGCGGGCGAGGCGGCGAACGGCGGCGTGCGGCGCCGACCGGGCGGCAGGCCGAGCGTCGCCTCCAGCGCCTCGGCGAGCAGCGTGCCGGAGCCGCAGAAGGGGTCGAGCACCAGGTCCGCTCGGGGGACGTCCGCGTGCCGGACGAGGGCGGCGGCGGTCGTCTCGCGGATGGTGGTCCGTGAGACCCACTTGTCGCCCGAGCGTCGGTAGAGCGCGCCGCCCAGGTCGAGCGAGGTCGAGGCGCGGTCCTGCTCGATGCGCAGGTGGACCGTGAACGGCGGGGCGTCGTCGTCGCGGTCGTCGGCGTCACAGTCGATGCCGTGGCGGCGCAGCGCACCGCGCAGGGCGTGCTCGAGTCCGGCAGCGTCGCGCAGGCGCGAGGCGCGGCTCACCACCCGCACGGTGATCGCACACCGCTCCGGCAGCCACAGCGACCACCGCACCCGCGTCAACTGGTCGTGCACCATCGGGTAGGTCGTGGCGGCGACGCTCGGCGCCAGCACCACCCTGAGCGACTCCGCCGTGCGCAACGTCAGCAGCGCTCGGTAGAGCGTGTCGAAGGGGGCATCGAAGACGATCCCGCCGGGCCGTGGCGCGACCGTCACGGCACCCGGGAGCGCGGCCACCTCCGAGGTCAACAGCGGCTCGACGCCGAGCGCACACGTTGCGACGAAGCGCTGGTCGCGCGCCCACACGTAGCGTTTGATGGCGCGCGTACGTGCGGCGTCGCTGCTCGGGACGTGCGGCATGGGTCCTCCTGCACGTAGCCTAGCGCGGCGCTCAGGCGGCGTCGACCTCCTCGGCCAGCAGGTCCGGCATCGCCCGCATGCGCTCGCCGCCGCGGCCCGCCGTGCGGTGTACGCTGCCGGGACCGAGGCGAAGCGACCGCCCTCGCGCGCAGCCCATGACCACCGCCACCGTCCCCAACGCAGAGTTCCGCGTCGCAGGCGCGCGCTCCTTCGACCGGCGCAGCCCGCTGCGCTGGGTGCTGTCGCACCTCGTGCACTTCTGGCCGCTGCTGGTCCTGTTCTTCGTCGCCAGCACGCTCACCAGCGTGCTGTTCGCGACGGTGCCGCGCCTCACCGGCGTCGCGTTCGACGTGGTGCTGCAGAGCGAGCCCGACGTGCGCCGGTTGCTCGTCCTCGCCCTGGCGATCCTCGGCATCGTGCTGCTGCGCGGCGTCCTCGACCTCACGGCCAGCTTCTCCGTCGAGACGCTCGGACAGCGGCTCGAGCGCAACGCCCGCGACGAGCTGTACCAGTCGCTGCTCGGCAAGAGCCAGACCTTCCATGAGCGCCAGCGCGTCGGCGACGTCATGGCGCGCGCGAGCAACGACGTCAGGCAGCTCAACCCGATGATGAACCCCGGCGTCGCGCTGATCACCGAGTCGCTCAACGGACTGCTGGTGCCGCTCGTGTTCATAGCGTTCATCGACGCGCGGCTGCTCGTCGCGCCGCTGGCATTCGAGGTCGCCTTCGTGTTCGCGCTGCGCTCCTACATGCGCCAGCTCAACCCCGTCTCGGGCGCGCTGCGGCGCCAGTTCGGCGTCCTCTCCGCCGGCCTCAACCAGACCATCACCGGCATCGAGGTCGTGAAGGCGACGGCCCAGGAGCCGCAGGAGCAGGCGCGCTTCGGCGCGGATGCCGGCCGCTACCGCGACCTGTTCGTGCGGCAGGGCCTGGTGCAGGCGCGCTACCTCCCGCTGCTGCTGCTCGCGGTCGCGCTCACCGGTGCGTTCGCGCACGGCCTGCACCTGGTGTCGCAGGGCGACATCAGCACCGGCGAGCTGGTGGCGTACATGGGCTTGATGGGCGTGCTGCGCTTCCCCGCGTTCATCTCGATCTTCACCTTC
>SLSM01000259.1 GCA_007130445.1 Trueperaceae bacterium
CCAGGCCGATCACGCCGTACATGTGGAACGAGTGGAAGCGGAACATCTCCTGGATCCGGTACCAGGAGAGCACCTCGGCCTTCACGAGCACGAAGCCGAAGTACGCACCGATGGCGAGGTAGCGCGCGACGAAGCCGATCGAGGTCGCGCTCTGGGTCTGGGTGGTGTCGGGGGTCGTGGTGGCCATCGGCGTCAGAGCCCCAGCACGAGCGGCAGCACGAGGTGGGTGGCCAGGAGGCCGCCGACGAAGAAGCCGACCACGGCGAGCAGCGAGGGCCACTGCAGCTCGGACAGGCCCATGATCGCGTGCCCCGAGGTGCAGCCGCCCGCCCAACGCGCCCCGAACCCGATCAGGAAGCCGCCGAGCACCATCACGACGAACCCCGGGAGCGTGAACAGCGACGACCACGAGAACAGCGCGGCGGGGGCCAGAGCCCCGTCGACGGTGAGCCCGGCCGCGGCGAGCGCCGCCGTGGTCGGCTCGGCCACCACCAGCGGCGCCGGGTTCGCGAGCAGCACGCCACCGACGAAGCCGCCGACGGCGATGCCCAGGAACACCAGCAGGTTCCAGCCCCCCTCGCGGCGCCAGTCGTAGGCGAAGAAGGCGTTCCGGCGCGCCGCAGGCACGACGGCACACATGTGCCGCAGGTTCGACGACAGGCCGAAGCGCTTGTTCCCGAAGAAGAGCAGGAGCGGCACGGTCAGGCCGACGAGCGGACCTGCCACATACCATGGCCACGGCCCGCGAATGGCTTCGAAGAGCATATCCATCATGGGTATTTTGTACCTATCTCGCCAGGTACGCGTCAAGCGATCATGTGACAACATCGATGATACCAGGTATGGGTATTATCGAAAGAGCGCGGGTCATCCGCCCGCCCACCGGAGGCACCGCATGACCGCCAGCACCCCGGCCGCTTCGGCGGCGACCCACCATCGCGTCCTGATCCTCGGCGGCGGAAGCGGCGGCATCACCGTCGCCGCTCGCCTGCGGCGCGCCGAACGCGAGCTCGACGTCGGCATCGTCGAACCGTCCGACACGCACGCCTATCAGCCGCTGTGGACGCTGGTCGGCCGCGGCGTCGTCGAGCCTTCCGCCACGACGCGTCCCCAAGCGAGCGTGATGCCGAAGGGCGTCACCTGGCACCGTGCCCGCGTGGTCGCGATCGACCCCACCGCCAACCGCGTCGAGCTCGACGACGGCCGCGCGCTGACCTACGACAGCCTGGTGGTCGGCCTCGGCATCCGGCTGGGCTGGGACCTGGTCGAAGGCCTCGTCGACGCCATGCGCACGCCACACGTGGGCTCGGTGTACGCGCTCGACAGCGCCAGCCGCGTCTGGCAGGCGATGCAAGCCTTCCAGGGCGGCACGGCGGTCTTCACGAACCCGCTCGGACAGGTGCGGTGTGGTGGCGCACCGCAGAAGATCATGTACCTCGCCGACGCGTACTGGCGCGATCGCGGACTGTCGGATCGCAGCGAGGTCGTCGGCGCTTTCGCCGGCACCGTGATGCTCGGCGTTCCGGAGATCAACGCCACGCTCGAGCGCATCGTTGCCGAGCGCGGCATCGACATGCGCTTCCGCCACGACCTGCGCGCGGTCGACGGCGCCACGAAGCGGGCCACGTTCCGCCACCTGGAGCGCGACGAAGACGTCACCATCGACTACGACTTCCTCCACGTGACACCTCCGATGCGCGCCCCCGAGAGCGTCGCGACCTCGGCGTTGGCGGTGGGCGAGGGTCCTCACGCCGGCTTCGCGGACGTCGACCACGCGACGTTGCAACACCTGCGCTTCCCGAACGTGTTCGCCCTCGGGGACGTCGCGGCGCTCCCGACGGCCAAGACGGGCGCCGCGATCCGGAAGCAGGCGCCGGTGCTCGTCGCCAACCTGCGCTCGTTCCTGGCCGGGACACCGCTCGAGAGGGCCTACGACGGCTACTCCTCGTGCCCGCTCCTGACCGACGTGGGCAAGCTGGTGTTGGCCGAGTTCACCTACGGCAACACGTACAAGCCGACCTTCCCCATCGACCAGACGAAGGAGCGCCTCGACATGTACCTGCTCAAGCGGCACGTCCTGCCGCAGATGTACTGGCACGGCATGCTGCGCGGGCTCGCCTGACGCTCGGGTGCGGCGGCGAGCCGGGGGACACGACACCCACAGCGGGCGGCGGGCGCGGGGTGCCGCTCAGTGCGGCAGGCGGGCGCGTACCTGGCCGTAGGACCACGTGCCGAGGACGGCGGCGACGAGGACCACGGTGAACCCCGTCAGACCCGCGCCGATGAGCGCCGCGATCGGTCCTGGGCACGCGCCCGTGAGCGCCCAGCCGAGGCCGAAGGTGACGCCGCCGAACACGTAGCGCATCCAGCCCGCCTCGAAGACGCGGAAGGCGATCGGCTCGCCACCGAGCGAGCGAAGTCGGTAGCGCCGCACCGACCATATGGCCAGGGCGGCGACCAGCACGGCCAGGCCGATCACGCCGTACATGTGGAACGAGTGGAAGCGGAACATCTCCTGGATGCGATACCAGGAGAGCACCTCGGCCTTCACGAGCACGAAGCCGAAGTACGCGCCGATGGCGAGGTAGCGCGCGACGAAGCCGATCGACGTCGCGCTCGCGGTCCGGGTGGCGACGGGGGTCGTGGTGGCCATCGGCGTCACAGCCCCAGCACGAGCGGCACGACGAGGTGGGTGGCCAGGAGACCACCGACGAAGAAGCCGACCACCGCCAGCAGCGAGGGCCACTGCAGCTCCGCGAGTCCGGAGATGGCGTGACCGCTGGTGCAGCCGGCAGCCCAGCGTGTCCCGAAGCCGATCAGGAAGCCGCCGAGGACCATCACCACGAACCCCGGGAGCGTGAACAGCGACGACCACGAGAACAGCGCGGCGGGCGCCAAGGCACCGTCGACGGTGAGGCCTGCTTCGGCCAGCGCTCGGCTCGTGGACTCCGCGATGACGACTGGCTCGGGGTTGGCCAGCAGCACCCCGCCGACGAAGCCCCCGACGGCGATGCCCAGGAACACCAGCAGGTTCCAGCCCCCCTCGCGGCGCCAGTCGTAGGCGAAGAACGCGTTCCTGCGCGCTGCCGGCACGACGGCGCACATGTGCCGCAGGTTCGACGACAGGCCGAAGCGCTTCCCGAGACTGAGCAGCAACGGCACGGTCAGCCCGATGAGCGGACCGGCCACGTACCATGGCCAGGGACCGCGCAGGGCATCGAGAATAGTTGACATGAACGATACACTACTCGCAACCGGCGAGGCTCGGCAACCCCCGCGCGACACGCGGGCGCGACCTCGGTCCAGACGCGCTTGACGCATACCCTGTAGGGGTATTACTCTCCGATCAGCGAAAGGAGCCACCATGCTGTTCCACCCCATCTACGACGAGGACCTCGCCCAGGGCAGCTACCTCATCGGCTGCCAGGCCACCGGCGAGGCCATCGCCGTCGATCCGCGCCGCGACGCCCACACCTTCATCCGCCTCGCCGAGCACCACGGCGTTCGCATCACCGCCGTCACCGAGTCGCACATCCACGCCGACTACCAGTCAGGCAGCCGCGAGCTCGCCGCGCTGACCGGCGCGACCCTCTACCTCTCCGACGAGGGCGACGAGGACTGGAAGTACGGCTTCGAGGGCGAGAAGCTCTACCACGGCAGCGAGATCCGGGTCGGCAACATCCGGCTGAAGGCCGTCCACACCCCGGGCCACACCCCGGAGCACCTGTCGTTCCTCG
>SLSM01000358.1 GCA_007130445.1 Trueperaceae bacterium
AAGATGGCCGTCTCCTCCTGCGTCATCGTTGCCGGGTACGTGAAGGCCTCGACGTACGCTCCGCTTCCGCCGGACACCACGACCCACGAGGGCGCGCTCTGCGCGAGCGCAATAGAGACGAGGAGGGGCGCGGCGAGTGCGGCCAGCCAGAGGTGACCGCCAGCGATCGTGCGCCGCCTTGGATCAGGCACGGATGATGAGTCCATGTCGCAATGGATAGCCGCGCGGAGCACCGCGCGACGAGAGACGTCGTACAGGACCTGCGTTGCTGGCGGGGTGGACACGCGCGCACACGGTCGCATAGCCGTCACGTCGCCTGCACTACTCCAGCTCCGCGAGCAGCGCCCGCGCCGCCTGTAGGTCCTGCCGGTCGAGGTACGTGCTCGCCCGCAGCGTCACGGCGACGCGTAGGTGCTCGAGCGCCCGCACCTCGTCGCCGCGGTCCACGAGCACGCGCGCGAAGGCCAGGCGGTGCGCGATCTCGTCGGGTTCGATGGCGATGGCGCGCTCGAACGAGGGGACCACCAGGCCGCCGCGGCCGCCCGCGATCCAGGGGACGTCGTGATGGAAGAGGCCGCGCGCGTGCCACGCGCCGGCGTGCTCGGGATCGAGTTCGAGCGTCCGATCGAGCTCGTTGGACACCCGCGAGGCGAGGTTCAGCGACTGCAGCACGCCGCGGTACTGCGCCAGGCGGCCGAGTGCGCGGGCGACCTCGAAGTGCGCCGCGGGGTCGCCCGGGGCCAGGCGCGTGGCGCGCTGCGCAGCGTCGGCGGCGCGCTGGAACAGCGCTTCGCGACCCTCGTCGTCGTCGGCGGGCAGCGCCCCGGCGGCGTAGACCGCGGCGCGCGCCAACAGGTAGTGCGCCCGGGCATCGCGGTCGTCGCTCGCGACGGCGTCCTCGAAGGCGCGGATCGCGTCCTGGAAGTCGCCCTGGTCGATGAGGCGAAGGCCCGCGTCGACGTTGCCCAGCGCGGCGCCGAGCAGCCCGCCTAGCAGGAGGGCGGCGAGGGCGACTCGGACGAGCTGGTGGGCGCGGCCATGGCTGCGCGACGGACGCCGTGTCCCGTGTTCCATGTCGGCCTCCTCTGGTTGGTGCTGCTGATCGTATCAGGGGTCGAGGAGGTCCAAACGCCCCTGCAGCGCTCGTGAACGATGGTGTTAGCGTCGGGGCACCGCAGCGTCACGCAACTCCCCTCCGCCGGAGGCGTGTGTGTCGCTCAGGTGCCCGCCGGCGCTCGTCCGTCCGAGCTGACGCCGGCTCTCGCCAACCTGCAGCGCGCCTCCGAGCGCTACGGGACCGGCTGCCGGGAGAGGGCCTCTCGATGACGATCCGACGAGGCGCTGCGGTTGCCGTGGCGTGCGCGAGCCTGCTGGTGGTGGTGCTGAGCGGCGCCGTCCACGCTGCGGTCCCGGCCGGGTGGCAGGGCTTCGAGGTGATCGGTCTCCGCTTCGCAACGCCCCCGACGCTCGAGGTGCTGGCGCAGGACGACGACATGCTCATGCTGGGCGAGCCGGACTGGGTCCGCTTCGCGCACGACTTCGACTTCGAACGCCCGACCGGGTTGGCGATCGAGGTCCGCCACGAGATCGTGCCGAACCTCCTCTTCCTCGCCGAGCACGACGGCATCACGCGCCTCGAGGCAGCGGTCATCATCGGCAACAAGACGTTCGACGCCTACCGCGCCGACGACGTCTGGGAGACCTCGGAAGGCCCGCTCGAACTCCACGGCCGCATCCTGCTCTCGCGCTCGCCCCTCGCCCGCGGCCACGTCGTCCTGATCAACGTCACCGTCGCGGACGGCACGCGCGAGGCGGCACACGAACTGATCGAGTCGATCCTGGCCACCTTCGAGGCGGTCGACCCGGCCACCTTCACCGACGAGGTGCCGCTCACCCGCGGGCTCGACGGCGCGCTCGAGGTGCTCGTTCCCCGCGGGATGGGTCAGAACTGGGACCGCGCCTACTTCTTCCGGATGCAGAGCCACCACGACCTGGGGCGCAGCAACGTCCAAGTGAAGCTCGGCGACGCGACGCCCCCGGGCAGCCGCAGCGCCGAGGTCGAGCTCCGCATGACGCTCGAGGACCTCTCGCCGGCCGCCACCATCACGCGTGACACGGTCCTGGGTGAGGGCGCCTGGCGCATCGACGACGTCGACCTCGACGACTGCCGCGTCGTCGCCATCGTGTTCGAGCGCTGCTTCCCGGACGACACGCTGGTGCTGTTGCAGTACCGCGAGACGCCCGAGTGGCGCGAGCAGCACGGCAGCCTCGAGGTCATCTTCGAGACGCTGACGCTGGCCTTCCCCGAGGGGTCCACGCCCTGCTCGGACCGGCATCTCGACCCCATTCGCAACGCGCAGGCACGCACCCCGGCGGCGCCCGCAGCGCCGGCGCCCGACACGGCAGCGGCCGACCCAGCCGCATCCGCACCCGCGGCGCCGGAGCCCTCCGAGCCCGCGGTGCCGACGGACGACGAGCCCGCGGCACCGACGGACGACGAGCCACCTGCGCCGTCGCCGGCGCAGGACGAACCGAGGGCGCCCGCCCCGGATTCGAAGCCCAGCGCACCTGGCTCACCCGACGAGACCACCGAGCCGGCCGAGGCGACCGAGGGGGCCGAGGCGACCGAGGGGGCCGAGGCCCCTGCGTCGAGCGACGCTCCAGAGGCCGCGCCGCCGTCGACACTCGACGGCACCCTCTCTGCGGAACGCGCCGAGGTGACGCACGACATCGTGCTGTCGGACGACGCCACGGTGCGCGTCAGCGTCGAGGCCGAGGACGGTCTCACGCTCTACCTGCGCCTGATCGACGTCAACGGCAGCACCGTGATGCAGAGCGACACCAGCGGTAGCAGCGGCACGCGCTCGGTCGAGGCCGACGGGCTCGCCCCCGGCACCTACGGCGCTCGCGTCACCAGGCATGCCGGCGAGGGACGCTACGGCGTCACCATCGAGATCGACTCGGTCGGCACGCCGAGCGACGCCGAGCCCAACGACAGCATCGACCAGGCGCAGTCGATCACCCTCGACACGCCCAGCACCGGCCGCCTCGGCTACGGCAACGCCGAAGGCCGCGACCTCGAAGACTACTTCGCGATCGAACTCCCCGACGACGGCGACCTACACGTACGCGTCGACGCCGACGACACCCTCACCCTCTACCTCCGACTCATCGACACCAACGGCAGCACCATCATCACCAGCGACACGTCCGGCAGCGCGAGCACCCGCACCATCGAAGCAGCAGGCCTCGCCCCCGGCACCTACTACGCCCGCATCACCCGCCACGCCGGCCAAGGCAGCTACACCACCACCCCCACCTTCACACCCGCCAGGCTCCCGAGCGACGCCGAACCGAACGACAGCGCCGTGCAGGCGTTGGCGCTCGGGGCGGTCGCGGCGGACGCGGTCACGACCGGTCGCCTCGGCTACGGCAACGCCCTGGGGCGCGACGTCGAGGACTACCTCGCGATCGAGCTCCCGGACGACGGCGATCTGCAGGTACGCGTCGACGCCGACGACACCCTCACCCTCTACCTCCGACTCATCGACACCAACGGCAGCACCATCGTCGCTTCCGACACGTCGGGCTCGGCCATCACCCGCACGGTGGAGGCCGCTGGCCTCGTAGCCGGCATCTACTACCTGCGCGTCACGCGTCACGCCGGCCAAGGCAGCTACACCGTGACACCGGCCTTCGCGGCGGTCGCGACCCCGTCGGACCCCGAACCGAACGAC